>DASWCX010000325.1:0-14139 GCA_036395815.1 Actinomycetota bacterium
CGTCGAACGCGTAGAGGTTACCGTCGGTCGAGCCGATGTACACCACGCCGTCGTGCACCACGGGGGAGGAGTCGCTCGAGGCCCCGAGGCTCGCTCGCCACGCCGGCTGGCACAGGGCATGTCCGCAGCCGAGCGCGTCGAAGACGTACAGGTGGCCGTCGTAGGACGCCACGTACGCGGAGTCGGCGGTCACCGCTGGCGAGGATTCGAGGCCGCTCGAGTCGCCGGCCACGCCCTTCCACAGCGGCTGGCACACGGACCCGCCGCAGCCATCCACGCTGAACACGTCCAGCTTGCCGTCGTTGTTGCTGACGGAGGTCTGCGAGTCGATGTAGACGTACCCGTTCGCCACCGTCGGCGAGGAGAGCGTCTGGGCGCCGAGGTCGCCCCTCCAGATCGCGTTCGTGCAGAAGTCCGAACCGCACCCGTTCGCGTCCAGCGCCCACAGGGAGCCCTCGCTCGACCCGATGTAGACCACCCCGTCGACCACCGCCGGCGACGAGCTGTACACGGGCTCTCCGAGCTGGACCTGCCAGTCGAGCTGCATCCGGGGCACGTTGCGCGTGTTGAGGACGTTCTCGTACGGGTTGACCCCGGTGTGGTCGTCGTCGAACCGGAAGTGGGGCCAGTTCGTGCGGACGATGAAGGGTGCCTGCGCGGTCAGCCCGCTGGTCGAGCCGCGGGCCTTCACCTGTGTCTGGCCCGGCCGTGCCGAAGCCGGGACCTGGATGGTGGTGGAGAACGCACCGGAAGGGTCGGTTGTGGCCGAACCGACCGAGATCGGCCCGAAGCGGATCTGGACGGTCTCGCTGGCCCCGAACCCCTGGCCGGTGACCGTCACGGTGGTGGTGGGCGGCCCCGATTGCGGGTCCAGGGCGATCGACGCGCCGGCTGCGGTCGCCGGTGACGCGACCAGAGCGAGGCCGAGGACGAACGCGGCGACGATCAACGTGACGGTGCGGTATCGAACGAGAGCCATGCGAGAAGCCTCCCCCAGGAAAGTCGCCGAGCGACGGTGGTGTCAGGCAATACGGCCCGTGCATCCGGCGGGTTTGCCGAGAGGCGAGTTTACGCGGCCGTCGGGATGGCCGGATTCGAACCGGCGACCTCAGCGTCCCAAACGCCGCGCGCTGCCAGGCTGCGCCACATCCCGTGGGGCGATTCTAGCCGCGAAACGCAGCGGCCCGATCCTGGGTAGTGTCTCAGTCTGAATCGGAGGCGACGCTGACCGGCGGTGGAATGACGATCGCGACAGAGTGTGGGCCGTGGTGTATCGCGTTCTACGTGGTCGTGAACCTGGCTGGTCTCGCGATCATTGTCCTTCTGGCTTGGGCCGCGGTTCGGTGGTTCAACCGCCGGTGGAAGATCGAATGGGCACGGAAGAAGCCGCGTGGCGAAGATCACCCAAACTGAGGCACTACCCGATCCTGATCGATCCTGCAGGTTCGGGGCGAGTCGGGTCGAGGCATCGCGGGTACGATCCGTCCGGCCCGGCCCGAGTCGATCTCGAGAGGAGAGGCGATGAGCGAGGAAGCAGCGGCCCTAGACCCCCAGGACATCACACCCGAGCAATTCGCGCAGATGGTTGCCGGGGCGAGCGACGACCAGATCGAGGAGGCCATCCGGACGGTCGGGACCGAACGCACCCTCGACCGCATCTTCCAGGGATTCGAGGAGCGCTTCCAGCCCGACAAGGCGCAGGGGGTGGAGGCCGACATCCAGTTCGTCGTGACCAACCAGGGCGCGGAGCACCCCTACGCAGTTTCGATCAAGGACGGCACGTGCACGGCAACCAGAGGCTCGGCTGACTCACCCAAGGTCACCCTCACCCTCGGCCTGGTTCCGTTCGCCAGGATGGTCACGGGCCAGGCGAACGGCATGCAGCTGTTCATGACGGGCAAGCTCAAGGTGAGCGGCGACCTGATGTTCGCTCCCCGGATCATGAACTTCTTCGAGCCCCCGAAGGCCGCGTAGCCTCAGCGCTAAGCCTTCTCGACCGCTTTCTCCGCGCGTTCGCGGGCGCTTCGGGCACGTGTGACCGCGCGGTCCGCCTCGCGCCTGGCGCGGGATGCGGCCTTCTCCGCCCGCTCGGCCTCGTCGCGCAGGCGCAGGGCTTCCGATTCGGCTCGATCGGCCTCGTGGCTCAATCGTGCGGCCTCGGCTTCGACCCGCTCGGCTTCGGCCTCGAGCCCCCGAGCTCGCTTCGCCCGGGCCTCCGCGCGTCGCCGCGCCGCCGGGCTCGGTCCCTCATCGACGGCCGGGCCTGCCTGTTTGCGTTCGCGGGACGTCTCCTTCTCCCGGCCCAGGCGAGAGGACTCCTTCGCCCTTCGTTCGGGGAGCGAGATGACCGCGGCCAGATCGTCCGGCTCGCCGAACCCCGCCGGGGGAGGAAGCTCCTTATCGAGCCAGCCCCGGCGGACGAGTTCCGCGGCCGCGTCGTCGGTGGCCACCGCCAGGAGGGTGTTCGCCACCTCGTCCAGTCGGGCCCGAGTCGCGGCGTGTCCGCCGGAGTCGAGGATCTCCGCGGCCGCCTTCACCAGGCGGTCCACCGCCTCACGGCGTTGCGCCCCAGCCTCCTGGAGCGCCCTGCCCCCTCCGCCGGCCAGGGCCTTCCTCTGGGCCGATCGAAGTTCCTCTCCGGCCCGCACCAGCGCATCGATCTCGCGGCGGTTCCGCCGAGCCAGCTGGTTCACGGCCCAGGCGGCCACGGAAGGCTTGCGCAGCGACCGCACCAGCGCGGCTCCCTCCGAGTCGCCGTTGTCCTTCAGCTCCTTCGCCAGCCCGGTCCGCGTCGGGATGAAGTCTCCGAGGGGCGCCGCGTACAGCTCGTCGATCCGCTTGTCGTCGACCACGTGGGCGGTCAGTTTCCCCCGAGGAGGCGGTTCGCCGCGAGTCGAGCCACGAAACGAACGAAGGAGGGGCCCCGAGTGGGGCCCCTCCGTTCGTGTGCGGGCAGGATGCTCAGGCTGCGATGGCAACCGCTCCCGGCGATCGCTTGAACACTTTCCCAGGATGCCAAGGCGTGCCCAGGGCCGGAAGGACGTACCGGTCGAGCCCGTAGTACCCGGCGTTCCTCCAGGCCAGGATCAGCATGATCTCGGCGAACAGGAAGACCGGGTTGACCCCGGCGACCCCGGCCAGGCCGAAGGCCATGCTGAGCATCGCGCCGAACAGCGCGGCGATGCCGGTGAACAACCCGAAGATCAGGGCCAGTCCGATGAGGACCTCGCCGATCGCGATGACCGGGGCGAGGACCCCCGCGCCGCTCCGCTCGATCCAGCGGAGGAACGCGGCGTACCAGCCGTAGTTGACCGCGGCGTGCGGCCCCTTGGCGTTCGACAGGGCGAACCCCGCGAACCCCTTCAGCCCGGCGGAGGTCTTCAGCCAGGACTGGGAGGTGAACGCCCAGTGCCAGCCGCTCTCGGTGCCGGTGACCTTCTCCCAGCCGGCGTGGAGCCAGTTGTACCCCAGGTACAGGCGGGCCACGAGCCAGATCCAGGACGCGGCCGGTGAAGCGAACAGGATCCGGGCGAACCCGGGCTCTTCGATGGTGACGGTCTGCTTGCTCATCTCACCCTCCTTTCTCTGAAACAGCATCGGGAAGGGGGCGATCGGTCCCACCGGCCTCTCGGCCCCATCTGGATGGGACCTTTCAGGACTCGAGAGGGACCTTCGGCGGGTCCTCGTGAGGGGCAAGGGGAGGAGGTGCTGGTGTTCTGATAGAAAAGGCGACGAGGTGGGCACCACCAAGGAGGCATGACATGGCCAGGATCAGCTATGACGAGCGGACCGCCGCAGCGTTCAAGGCGGTCCGCGAGGTCCCACGCGACGGACTCTCGGAGTGGCGCGAGGCGGTACGACGTCACCTGCGCCCGTCGCAGGGAATGACCCTGGTGGACATCGGCGCGGGGACCGGTGCGTTCGCCGCTGCATTCAGCGACTGGTTCGACCTCAGCGTCATCGCAGTCGAGCCGTCGGCCGCGATGCGGGATCAGATCCCGCGGACACCGGCCATCCAGGTGCTCGAGGGAGATGCGAGCGCCCTACCGCTGCCAGATGGATCGGCAGACGGTGCATGGCTCTCCCTCGTCATTCACCACATCCCAGACCTCGGAGCCGCCGCGCATGAGATCCGCCGCGTTCTCCGCCCCGGTGCCCCCGTCCTCATCCGAGGAGGCATGTCGGGGACAAATTACGACGGGATCGAAAACGTCCGATGGTTCCCTGAGACCGCTCGGACGATCGATACCTTCCCCTCCGTCGAGGATACGTGCAAGGCGTTCGCGGCCGCAGGATTCCACCAGGAGGCTCTTGAGCAAGTTCGTGAGACGTACCCGACCAGCCTCGCGGACTTCCTCGGCCAGGTGGACCGTCACCGCCGCGCCGACACCACGATCCGCAATCTCACCGAGGACGAGTTCCTCCGCGGTAAAGAACGTCTCCGCCGTGCCGTCCGACATGCCGAAAACACAGCGAACCCCGAAACCAGAAGCAACTGGCTTGACCTCCTGGTTCTGCGCTGACCGGTTCGCACGCAAGGCGAACCTCGATGTCCCTACCTGATAGAAAAACTCGTCAGGACCAAGACCGCCGGCCAATTAACTGACCAAAGTCAAACGGAAGGAAACTTCCCACGCAGGACACTAGGTGCCGGGCATGGTGGTGTGGCGCGCGAGGTAGGCGGCGGCCTCGGCCCGGCGGGCCACCTCGAGCTTCGACAGGATGCTCGAGACGTAGTTCTTCACGGTCTTCTCGGCCAGGTGCAGCTCCAGGCCCACTTCCTTGTTCGTGTTGCCCGCGGCCACAAGGGACAGGATCCGCTCCTCTTGGGGGGAGAGGCGGGCCAGCTTCTCGTCCTTCATGAGGTGCTTGCCCTTGCGCAGGCGATCGAGCACCGACTTCGTGACGGCCGGGTCGAGGAGGCTCTGGCCCCGGCCCACCGCGCGGATGGCGTTCAGCAGCTCGCCCGTCCGGACCTGCTTGAGGACGTAGCCGGAGGCCCCGGCCATGATGGAGGCGAACAGGGCCTCGTCGTCGGCGAACGAGGTGAGCATCAGGACCTGGGTCTGGGGGCGGCGGGCCCGGATCTCCCGGGTGGCCTCGATCCCGCTGCCGTCGGCCAGTCGGACGTCCATGACGACGACATCGGGCCGGGTCCGGTCCGCCTCCTCGATTGCGTCCCTGACTGAGCCCGCCTCGCCGGCCACGACGATGTCCTCGGTGGCCTTGAGGACGGCGGCGATGCCGCCACGGACGACCTCGTGGTCGTCGACGATCAGGACCCGGAGGGGGGTTCCCTGTGAAGCCATCCCCTCCATGGTTCCACGCTCGAGGCTCAGACTCAACTGTCCCCTGCGGTGGCAGTCAGCCGGCCCGGGCCGGAATGGCGGTGACGGCCTTCACGGCCTCACCCATGGAGTCGACGAAGTCCTTCATGGTGGCCTCCGCCACGCGGTGCAGCAGGGTCCGGTCGATGGCTCGCCCGACCATGCCCAGGGGGGGCCGGTACTGCGCGCTGACCGACAGCTGCGTCCGGTTCGGCCCGAGGCCGGCCACCTCGATGTCCGCCTCCAGCGAGGGGAACAGCGCCTCGGGACCGGTGGGGCGCCACCGCATGGGGAGCACGGTCTTGGACGGGAACCGGACCGCCTGGCCCAGCTCGATCTGGACCTGCTTCTCGACCCGCCTGCCGGGCGCGCCGAATCCGACCTCGCCGAGCAGGACCTCGGCCCGGTCGCCGGCGCCCCGGGCGAGTCCGGGCACCCATTCCTCCGGCGTCCGCAGGACGGCGGATTCCACCTGCTCGAACGGCAGCGGAAGCTCGAGGTAATAGCGGACGAACATGCTCGGGAGTATCGGGCCGGCACCGAAGCCTGTGACGGGCCGAACGACCCGGGCTCCATGGGCCGTGAGGCACGGGCGCCCGTCCGTCCCCCCGGGCGACACTCGGGCTGCGGTGGACCCGAACGGGCCGGCGAACGGAGGATGTGATGGCGAGCCGAACCCCCGTGATCTTGGTGGTGGAGTCCGAACCCCTGACCCGAGAACGGCTGGGTTGGTGGCTGGACGAGGCCGGGTTCGAGACCCTCACGTGCCCGGGGCCCTCCGCTCCGGACTACACGTGCGTCGCTGGACGGGGAGGCGGCTGCCCGTTGACCCGCTCGGCCGACCTGGTCCTGCTCGACCTGTGGCTGGGGAGCGACCGGGCGGTCATGGGCACGAGATCCTCCGAGCTCCTGCGGTACTACCTGTCCTCCGGGAAGCCGGTGATCGCGCTCGGACACCGGCGCGATCACACGCGGTTCGACCTCCAGTTCCTCGAGGAGCCCGTGACATGGCTGGACGGACCCGCGGACCGGCGAGAGCTGGTCGAGACGGTCGCCGCCGTGCTCCGCAGTCCGGTTCCCTGAACGCCTCCCTGGACCGACCGAAGGGCCGAACGGTCCGCCGCCCGGGGGCCGGAAGTCCCTGAGCGTCCTTCGCGAGCTCCTGTTCACTTGCCAGCGAGATTCGAGTGTCGGTAAGTCTCGCGCCCGCATGCGGCGAGGCCCGGAAGGAGCTGAGGGATGAAGCGTTTGGGGGTTCGGATCGTCCGTCGGAGGGGCATGCTCGGCGCCACCCTGGTGCTCGCCCTGGCCGCCGCGGCCTGCGGGTCGAGCGGCGGGGCCCAGAGCGGGAAGGCATCGGTGAGCGTGTCGCTCAAGGAGTTCTCGATCACCCCGGCGCAGATCTCGGTGCCGGCAGGGGTGGCCGTCGACGTCGCCGTAAGCAACGCGGGGACGGCCCAGCACTCGTTCGCGGTCGACGTCGGCGGCCGCACGGTCCAGACGAACATGATCGATCCGGGCGGGTCCGCCACGCTGTCCATCCCGGCGCTGAAGGCCGGCACGTACTCGGCGTGGTGCACCGTGCCCGGTCACAAGGCCCTGGGCATGTCGGCGGTCCTCGTGGCCGGATCCTCGGCGGCCGGGACCGAGGCCGGACAGGCGTCCGGGACGAGCGGCATGAGCGGCATGGCCGGGATGAGTGGGATGAGCGGGATGACCCCCCAGCAGATGGCCGACGCGCACAAGGCGTCGACCGTGGCGTTCCCGGCGAAGACCGAGGGCCTGGGGAACCAGGTCCTGCGGCCGACCATGGACAACGGGGTGAAGGTCTTCGCGCTGGTGGCGAAGCAGGTCCGGTGGGAGGTCTCGCCGGGCCAGTTCGAGGACGCGTTCGCGTACAACGGACAGGTCCCGGGTCCGCAGCTCCAGCTCCATCAGGGCGACCGGATCCGGGTGGTTCTCGAGAACCAGCTGCCGCAGCCGACCGTCATTCACTTCCACGGGATGACGGTCCCGAACGCCATGGACGGGGTCCCGTACATCACGCAGGACCCGGTGTTCCCGGGCGGCTCCTTCATCTACGAGTTCACCGTGAAGGACCCACCCGGGACCTACATCTACCACTCGCACTTCAACTCGACCGAGCAGGTCTCGATGGGGCTGTACGGCTCGATCCTGGTGCTGCCCGACCACCCGACGTGGAACGAGGACTACACCGAGATCCTGAACGACGGGCCGCTCGGATACACCATCAACGGCAAGAGCTTCCCGGCGACCGCGCCTCTTACGGCGAAGCTCGGCGACGTGGTGCACATCCGGCTGGCGAACCTGGGGCAGATGATCCACCCCTTCCACATGCACGGGTATCACTTCTCGGTGCTGGAGCAGGACGGCCAGCCGCTGGCCGAGCCCTCGGTGGTGGACACGCTGATGATCGCCCCGGGGCAGACCTTCGACGTGGAGGTGCACGCCGTGTATCCGGGGGTGTGGGCGTTCCACTGCCACATCCTGTCCCACGTCGAGGGGCCGCAGGGCATGTTCGGGATGGTGACCGCGCTGATCGTGAAGTAGCTCCTTGGGGGTCAGAGCGGGATGGTGACCCGGACGGTGGTGCCCTCCCCCTGCTCCGGCGCGCTCTCGATCTCGAGCGAGCCGCCCAGCGAGGCCGCCCGGTCTCGAAGGTTCCGCAGGCCGTGCCCCTTCCCCTGCGCGGCCTGGGGGTCGAACCCGCGTCCGTCGTCGTCGATCTCGAGGACCGAGGCGCCGTCCCGCCGGTACAGGCTGACCCGGCAGGTCGTCGCGCCCGAGTGGCGCCCCACGTTCGACAGCGCCTCACGGGCCAGCTGGATCACGTTCGCGGCCTGCGAGGCCAGCTCCGAGGCCACGTCCGAGCCCACCTCCACCACGGTGGTGATGCCGGTCTTCGACGCGAAGTCCTCGGCGAGATCGCGGAGCGCCTGGTCGAGCTGGCGGTCGGCCAGGATCCCCGGCCGGAGGCCGAAGATGTAGTTGCGCAGGTCGCGGATGACCCGGTCGATCTCGGAGACGCCCTCTTCCATCCGCCCGGCCAGATCCGGGTCTCCGATCAGCGTGGCTGTCGCCTGCAGCCCCATCCCCACGGCGAACAGCGACTGGATCACCCCGTCGTGCAGCTCCCTGGCGATCCGTTCCCGGTCGTCGAGGATGGCGAGGCGGCGAAGCTCCCGTTGGGCCCGTCCGTACTCGATGGCCACGACGGCCTGGCTGGCGAACGTCTCGACCAACTCGAGATCGGCCTGATCGAACGGGCGCCCCCCGGCGTCGTTCGCCAGCGCGAGGGTCCCGAACGTCCGGCCGGCCGCCGCGAGCGGGACCAGCAGGACGGGGCCGACCCCGCCCAGCCGGACGATCGGCTGGTACACGCGGGGATCATTCGAGGCGTCCTCCAGGGTGAGCGGCCGGCCCGATGCGATGACCTCTCCGGAGATGGAGCCCTCCCGAGGGAACAGCGCCCCTTTCAACGCGGCGGCCCGCGTCCCGTCGGCGATCCTGATGATCAGGGATACCTCGTCCTCGGGAACCGCGATGGTGGCGAGATCTGCCCCCACCAGCTCCCGGGCCCGGCCGGCGACGAGCTCCAGGACCTCGTCGGGGTCGGTCCGCTCCAGGATCGAGGTTGCGATCTCGCGGAGCGCCTCGAGCCGCCGCTCCCGCTGGCGGGACTGCGCGTACAGACGAGCGTTCTCCACCGCCACACCGGCCTGGGCCGCGAGGATGAGGAGAGCTTCCTCGTCCTCGTGCGTGAACTCGTCGGCCCCCTGCTTCTCGGTCAGGTAGATGTTGCCGAACACCCTGCCCTTGGCCTTCACCGGCGCGCCGAGGAACGAGTGCATCGGCGGATGGTTCGGAGGGAACCCCACGGAGCGTGCGTCCCTGGAGATCTCCGCCAGCCGCAGGGGAGTGGCGTCGTGGATCAGGGCGCCCAGGAGACCCCGGCCCACCGGGGGATGGCCGATGGCCCGGCGTTGCTCCTGGGTGACTCCGGTGGTGACGAACTCGCTGATCGCCTCGCCTCCCGGACCCAGCACCCCGAGCGCGCCGTACCGGGCCCCGGTGATCTCCACGGCGAGCTCGACGATCCGCTGGAGCACGGCGTCCAGGGAGAGCTCGGACGAAAGCGCGAGGCCCGCCTCGAGCAGCTTCTGATTCCGGTCGCCGGTCGCCACGGTCATGCCCTGAAACGTACCATCGCCCGCTCCGCGTCGAGGCCGGTCGGCCCGTCCCGGCCGGGACGAACGGCCCTGGGCTGAAGGGTGCGAGCGTCCGAACATCCTCCGAAAGACCGATCAGAGGGAAGCAGCATGGGACGGACCAGGAGCATCACGGCGATCCTCGCGGTGGCCGCCGTGGTCGCGCTGACGGCGGCCGCGTGCGGGGGCGGTAGCCCGAAGACGAAGTCCGGCGGAGCCGGGACCGCGGTCGGAGTCACCGTGAAAGACTTCGCCATCGCGGCGGGCAATCCGTCGGTGGCGGCCGGGGCGGTGACCTTCTCCATCAAGAACGCGGGTCCGTCGGTCCACGAGTTCGTGATCCTCAAGACCGACGCGCTCCCCGCCAAGCTCCCGACGAAGTTCGAGGACGGGGCCCCGGCGGCGGACGAGGAGGGCGCGGGGGTCGAGCACGTCGACGAGGTCGAGGACATTGCGGCCGGGGCGACCGCGTCGCTGTCCGTGAGGCTCACTCCCGGCAAATACGTGTTCATCTGCAACCTGCCTGGGCACTACCACCTCGGGATGAACACCGGGTTCGTGGTTCGCTGAACAAGAGGGATCACGGCCGGATGGCCGGCCTCACCGCAGCACGTACGCCAGCGGGAGGCCGGCCATCACCGTGAGCGCGATCCCCATCAGCACATTGGACAGCGGCCCTCCGGTCCGCGAGCCGACCACCCGCCGGGAGTTCGACAGCACCAGCATCACCAGGATCAACGGCGGCGCCGCCAGCCCGTTGAGGATCGCGGCGAAGTACAGGGCCCGGATCGGGTCGATCCCGGCGAACCCCAGCGCCAGGCCGACCAGCATCGAAAGGGCGATGGCGCCGTAGAACCCGTGCGCCTCCCGGAGCCTCCGCGACAGGCCCTCCCGCCACCCGAACGTCTCGGCCAGGGCGTAGGCGGTGGACCCGGCCAGGATCGGCACGGCCAGCGCCCCCGTTCCGACGATGCCCAGGGCGAACAGCAATCCCGCCACGCGGCCGGCGATGGGCTGCAACGCCCGGGCCGCCTGGTCGGCGGTCTGGACGGTGGTGACCCCGTGCGCTCCCAGGGTCGCGGCGGAGGCGACCATGATGGCGAACATGATCGCCACGGCCGAGGCCATCCCGGCCACGCAGTCGCCCCGCATGGCCCGGATGTGCGCGTCGCCGACCGGCCCGGCCTCCCCATGCTCACCTCCCTCCTCGACCTCCTCGCTGGCCTGCCAGAAGAACAGGTACGGCGAGATGGTGGTGCCGAAGATGGCGATGAGCGCCGCCAGCTGGGCCCGGTCACCCCGGAGCGTGGGGACGAAGGTGTGCCGGGCCACCTCGGCCCAGTCGACCTTCACGGCGAACAGCACCGCCACGTACGCCACGAGCGACAGGGCCAGCCAGCGGAGGACCTTCGAGTACTTCGAATAGGGGAGGAGCACCTCGAGGGCGAGCGTTCCGGCCGCCAGCGCCACCACCAGGACGGTCTGCGGGAGGGGCACGACGAGCCTCGTCGCCGCGGCCATGGATCCGAGGTCGGCGCCGACGTTGAACGTGTTGGCCACGCACACCAGTGCCACGCAGCCGAACAGAACCCACCGTGGGAACCGCTCCTTGATCAGCGCCGCCAGCCCCTTCCCAGTGACCAGGCCCAGCCTCCCCGCCGTCTCCTGCACCGCGGCGGCCATCGGGAGCGAGACCAGCGCCGTCCACAGGAGCCCGAACCGGAACCCCGCTCCGACCTGGGAGTAGGTCCCGATCCCGGACGGGTCGTCGTCGGACGCCCCGGTGACGAGGCCGGGCCCCAGCCTCTTGAAGTAGCCGAACCCCCGGATGTGGCGCCGGCGGCGATGGTGGCGGAGCCTCACCAGCCGCCGACCGCCTCGGCTACGGGGCTCGCCGGGCCGACAGCGGCGAGGGGAGAGCCGCGGCCTCCACCCGGACCCGGGCGTCCACGATCACGGCCCCTTCCGAGAGGACCATGACCGGGTTGCAGTCCATCTCGGCGATCTCCGGATGCGCTTCCACCATGGCGCTCACCCGGAGTAGGAGCTCCTCGAGCGCTGCCACGTCGGCCTTCGGCGACCCCCGATATCCCTCCAGGAGCGGGTAGGTGGCGAGCGAGCGGACCATCTCGGCGGCGTCGAGGTCGGTCAGCGGGGTGATCCGAACGCTCACGTCCTTGATCAGCTCGGCGGTGATCCCGCCCGCCCCGCAGGCCACGACCGGACCGAACTGTGGGTCGTGCACCACCCCGACCAGGACCTCGACGCCCTCGGGCACCATCCGCTGGACCAGGAACCGCTCGACCCGCGCGCCGTGCTCCTCGACGGCGCGCGCCACGTCCCGGGCGGCCTCGGCCGTCTCCTCGACCCCGCGAAGCCCCAGCCGGACGCCTCCCGCCTCGGTCTTGTGCACGAGCCCGGGGGCCACGGCCTTCAGCGCCACGCTGTCGTTCAGCTCCTCGGCCGCCGCGCCGGCCGCCTCCGGCGAGTCGACCAGCCGCCATTCCGCCAGGGGCAGGCCGTAGCACCCGAACAGTCGCGCCACCTCGTCGGGGTCCAGCCACCGGGGTCCGCCGGCCAGGGCCGAGGACACGACGGCCGCCGCCTCGTCGCGCCGCAGGCCGGGGAACTCCGGCACCCTGCCCTCTGGCGCGATGCGCCACGTCCCGTACTGGACGGCGCGGGCCAGCGCCCGGGCCGCATCCTCCGGGAACCGGTAGGACGGGATCCGGACCGCCTCCCCGCTGAGCTCCTCGGGAACGCCGTGGGCGGACATGAACACGGTCAGGACCGGCAGCGTTCGGGGAAGCGCCCCGACCGCCGTTCGGATGGCGTGCGCCACGTCCTCCGGTCGGGTCACCAGGGGAGGCACGAACAGGACGATCAGCGCGTCCACGTCTGCCTCGGCTCCCAGGATCCCGATGGCCCGCCCGTAGTCCTCGGCGGTTGCGGAGGCGATCACGTCGACCGGGTTCGACACCGAGGCCTCGGGGGCCAGGAACTCGGACAGGTGCCGCTGGACCTCCATCGAGATGGGCGGAACCTCCAGGCCGTACCCCTCGCATGCGTCGGCAGCCAGGACCCCAAGCCCGCCGGCGTTCGTCAGGATCCCGACACGCCCACCCTCGGGCGCGGGCTGGTTCGCCAGCAGCGACGCCACGTCGAACAGCTCGGCAAGCGTGTCGGTCCTGATCACCCCGGCCTGGCGGAACAGGGCGTCGACGGTCACGTCGGACGCGGCGATCAGGGCTCCGGTGTGCGAGGAGGTGGCCCGAGCACCCGCCGAGGACCGCCCGCTCTTCACCGCGATGATCGGCTTCGTCTTGCCCACCTCCCGGGTGATCCGGGCGAACTTCCGCGGGTTCCCGAACGACTCCAGGTACAGCAGGATCACGTCGGTGTGGTCGTCCGCCTCCCAGTAGGTGATGAGGTCGTTTCCCGAGACGTCGGCCTTGTTGCCCACCGAGACGAACGAGGACAGCCCCAGTCCGAGGGAGCTGGCGTAGTCGATCACCGCCAGGCCGAGCGCTCCGCTCTGGGAGGAGAACGCCACGCGCCCATGGGGCGGGAAGCTCGGAGCGAACGTGGCGTTCAGCTGGACGTCGGGGTCCGTGTTCAGGATCCCCATGCAGTTCGGCCCGATCAGGCGCATGCCGAACTCGCGACACACCGCGACCAGATCGCGCTGGCGGGCCCGGCCCTCCTCGCCCACCTCAGCGAACCCGGAGGAGATCACCACCAGCGCCCGGACCCCCTTCTCCCCGCACTCGCCGGCGATCCGAACCACGAGGTCGGCGGGAACCACGATCACCGCGAGATCGACCGGTCCGGGGACGTCGCGGACCGAGGCGCACGCGGGGACCGATTGGACCACGGCGGCGCTGGGGTTGATGGGGTAGAGGGGGCCGTTGAACCCGGTGACCAGCAGGTTCCGGAACACCTCTCCGCCGATGGTCCCGCGGGACCGGGACGCCCCGATCACGGCGACCGATCGCGGCGAGAGGAAGGACGCGATGGCCGCCACCGCTGCGGTCTGCTCCCGGCGTTCGAACCGTTCCAGCGCTCCGACGGTGAGCTCGGTGGGGAACTCGACCACGATCTCGCCCGGCTCCGAGCGCATCTGCACCGGGAAGCCGCTGTCCCGGAACACTTCGATCATCCGGTGGTTCTCGGGGAGGACCCGCGCCTCGAACACCGCGACGCCGTTCTCGACCGCCGCCTCGGCCAGGTGCGCCAGCAGGATGGTGCCGAGCCCCCGCCCCTGATAGGTGTCGGCGATGGCGAAGGCCACCTCGGCCCTGCCCTCGTCGCTGTCCAAATAGATGGCGTGGGCCACCACCGAACCGTCGGCACCCGACGTGGCCACCAGGCCGTAGCGGGTCCGATAGTCCACGTCGACGCTGGCGGCCGCGGCCCGGCCGAAATCGGCCATCCCCGAGAAGAACCGGAAGTACCTGGACCGCAGCGACAGACTCTCCAGGAACGCCCGCACGGCGTCCTCGTCGTCCCGGCGGACCGGACGGACCCGGACGGTGGAGCCGTCCCGGAGCACCACGTCCGCCACGCGGTGCTCCGGATAGGCC
>DASWCX010000326.1:0-1997 GCA_036395815.1 Actinomycetota bacterium
TCCACGGCCAGGGCGTCGAACCGCTCCATGGCCGCCAGCGAGAAGGGGTAGCCGACGTTGCCGCACGCCCTGGCCGACAGCCCGTCCGCGCGCATGGACGCCGCGACCAACTCGGTGGTGGTGGTCTTCCCGTTCGTCCCGGTCACGGCCACCACTGGCGCCCTGCACAGCCTGGCCCCCAGCTCCAGCTCGCTCCACACCGGGATGCCCCGCTCGCGGGCCCAGGCGATCACGGGGGCCCCCTCGGGAACCCCCGGACTGACCACCACGAGCGTCGCTCCGGAAAGGTGCTCGGGCGCGTGGCCCCCGTACACGACCTCCACGTCCGGCGCCCGGATCTCGCTCCTCGCGGCTCGAACCTCGGCCTCGGATCGTGCCTCGCTCACCCGGACCTCCGCGCCCTCGCGGAGCAACGCGGTCGCCGCCGCCCGCCCGCTGGCGCCGAAGCCGATCACCACCGCCCGCCGGCCGGCGAACGAACCGGTCACGTCGTCCCCCCTCGGGCCAGGAAGTCGGCGTAGAACAGGCCCAGGCCGAACGCCACCGCCAGCCCTCCCAGGATCCAGAACCTGACGATGACCGTGAACTCGGGCCAGCCGGCCAGCTCGAAGTGATGGTGTATGGGCGCCATCCGGAACACCCGCCGGCCGGTCAGCCGGAACCCCGCGACCTGAACGATCACCGACGTGGTCACCAGGGCGTACAGGCCGCCCAGGATCAGCAGCAGCAGCTGGGTCTCGGTCACGATCGCCAGCGCGGCCATCAGCCCGCCCATGGCCAGCGACCCCGTGTCGCCCATGAAGATCTGCGCCGGTGCGGCGTTCCACCACAGGAACCCGGCCGTCGACCCGAGGGCTCCGGCGGCCACGATGGCCACGTCAAGAGCCGGGATGAACCTGATCTGATAGCAGGCGTCCGGCCGGGGGGTGATGAAGCACGAGTGGCGCGCCTCCCAGAACGAGATCAGCACGTACGCGGCGAAGACCAGCAACGCGGATCCGGAGGCCAGGCCGTCCAGCCCGTCGGTCAGGTTCACTCCGTTCGACGCCGCGGCCACCATGACGAAGGTCCAGATGTAGAACCCGATCCCCAGCGACAGCCCCGAGTTCCGGATGAAGGTCAGCTCGGTGCTCACGTGGGAGAACCTCACCACCACCAACGCGAACGCCACGGCCACCACGGCCTGGCCCACGATCTTCGTGGTCTTGGAGAGCCCCAGCGAACGCTGCTGCCGAATCTTGATCAGGTCGTCGAGCGCGCCGACCAGCCCGAGACCGAGGGCCACGCCGAGCACGGCCAGACCGGCCGTGCTGAACGGGGTTCGGATCCGAGCCGCCAGGTAGGCCGTGGCCATGCCGGCGAGGATCACCACGCCCCCCATCGTGGGGGTGCCCATCTTCTCGAGGTGTCCCCGGGGGCCGTCCTCCCGGATGTGCTGGCCGATGCCCCATAGGCGGAACAGGCGGATCGCCACGGGGGTCCCCAACAAGGTGACGAACAGTCCCACCGTGGCGGCGATCAGGATGGAGGTCACGCCGCCGCTCCGTCCTGGCGGGCCCGATCGGCACCCTCGCCCCGAAGGGCTTCGGCCACCCGCTCGAGCCTGGCCACCCGCGACGCCTTCACCAGCACCAGGTCGCCGGGCCGGGCGATCGATCGGACGATCGCCACCGCGGCCTCCCCGTCCTCGGATCGGTGGATCCGCTCCGGCTCCACGCCCTGCCGCTCCGCACCCACCGCGATGAGGCGAGCCTCGGGCCCCACCGTCACCACGATGTCGATGCCGAGGCGGACCAGCAGCTCCCCGACCCGCTCGTGCTCCTCCGCCGCGATCGGTCCCAGCTCCGCCATGTGCCCGAGGACCGCGATGACCCGGCCGTCGCCGGCCATCCATCTGGCCGCCTTGAGGGCCGCGGCCATCGAGGCCGGGTTCGCGTTGTACGCGTCGTCGATCAGCCGAACACCCTCCGGGGATTCGAACACCTGCATCCGACCGG
>DASWCX010000327.1:0-11219 GCA_036395815.1 Actinomycetota bacterium
GGCGGATGACCCCGCGCGCGGATCAGGATTCCCTGCCACCGGCGCCTCGGCGACCCGGGCGTGACGAGCGCGGTTCGGTGACCATCCTCACCACCGGGGTGCTGTTCCTCGCGGGCGTCCTCGTGTTGGTGTCGCTCGATCTCATGCGGACGCTGGCGGCGGGCGCCAGGGCCCAGACCGCGGCCGACGCCGCGGCGCTGGCTGCCGCCCAGGAGATCGCGGTCCCCACGGGCACGTGGTCGCCGCAGGATGCGGCGGCGTACTACGCGGAGCGGAACGGGGCCACGTTGCGTTCCTGCACGTGCGAGCCGCGCACCACGGAGGCCGTCGTCGTGGTGGAGGCTCCCCTCGACCTGGTGTTCCTCGGGCCGGACCGCACGGTGACCGGCCGGGCCAGGGCCGTGATCGGGATCGCGGGAACCGAGGCTGCGGGTAGAATGGCGCCCGATGTCCGTTATGGGATGGGAGCCGGCTCCCCCGAGCCCAGGCCGGGCCCGCAAGGCCCTGCACGCCGCCCGCCGGGGCCTCGGGGTCGTGGACTACACGCTGGCCAAGCGGGCCCTACTCCGGGAGTTCCGCCAGGGCCTGCTCTCCAGGCTCGAGATCTGCGACGCCCACCCCGAGCTCCTCCGCGCCGCCCGATACCTGGGAACCCAGGCCCCCCATCCTTGCCCGGTGTGCGACGCGAGCGAGCTCCGCCTGCTCGCCTACGTCTACGGTGACGGCATGAACCGGGACAACGGGAGGGCCTTCGAGGTTGAGGAGGCGCTCTCGATGGCTGCCGGGCGCGGCGCGGCCTGCTACGTGGTCGAGGTCTGCACCGGCTGCTCCTGGAACCACCTGTCCGAGGCCTTCGCGGCTCGCTCGGCCGGCTGACCCCTCCCCGGCAGCCGGCACCCGGCACCCGCATCCGAAGGCCGCTCACGCCAAAGGAACACCAGGCCGTCACGAAACCCGCACGTCAAAGGGCGAGTGAGCCGAAACCCCGCGGGTAGAATCGGGCCGGTGGCGACCGGAAGCAACCAGCGCGGGGGCAAGCATCGTCCCGGGGTCGCCCGTCCGGTCACCCAGCCCGCCCGGACCGCCCGGACCGCCCAGGTGGGAACCGCCGGTCGATGGCGGTTCGGCCGGAACGGACGGCGGGGGCGGGCGTTCGAACGCGACGGGAAGAAGAAGAAGCGCGGGTTCTTCCGCCGGTTCTGGTGGGTGTTCGTGGCCGTTCCGCTACTGGCCGCGGCCGGGCTGTTCGGCACCCTCTGGTACGTCTACGCGAACCTCCAGATCCCCAACGCCCCGCCCGGGCCGCAGACCACCTTCGTGTACGACCGGAGCGGCAAGGTGGTCACCACCTTCCACGCCGAGATCAACCGGACCGAGATCCCGTTGAGCCAGATGCCGCAGAGCCTGAGGAACGCGGTCATCGCGGTCGAGGACAAGGACTTCTACCACCACGGCGGGATCAGCGTGTTCGGCATCGTCCGGGCGGCGTGGGCCAACGTGACCCACGGCAAGATCGAGCAGGGCGGCTCCACCATCACCCAGCAGTACGTGAAGAACGTCTACACGGGCAGCGAGCGAACGGTCGGCCGGAAGATAAAGGAGGCCATGCTCGCGGCGAAGCTCGAACACAAGTACACGAAGAACGAGATCCTCGAGAAATACCTCAACACCATCTACTTCGGGAACGGCGCCTATGGCGTGGAGGCCGCCGCCCGGACCTACTTCGGCATCCACGCCCGACAGCTCTCGATCGTCCAGTCGGCCACGCTCGCCGGGCTGATCGCCTCGCCCGCATCGTTCGATCCGGTGAAGAAGCCCGACGCCGCGATGAGCCGCCGGAACCTCGTCCTCGACGACATGGTCAAGCAGGGATACCTCGACCATGCCCAAGCCGCCGAGCTGAAGCAGCGGCCGGTCAAGGTCCGCACCCCGAAGACGACGTCCTCCGGGAACCTGCCCTACTTCGTCGACTACGTCCGCCGGGAGCTGCTGGCGAAGTACGGGGAGGACGAGACCTACCGCGGTGGCCTCCGCGTCCACACCACCGTGGACTCGGGGTGGCAGCGGGCCGCCGAGCAGGCGGTCGCCGATCACCTGAAGGCGAAGAAGGACCCCACGGCCGCCCTGGTGGCGATCGACCCCAGGACCGGGGCCGTCCGCGCGCTGGTGGGCGGGAGGGACTTCGCCAAGAGCAAGTTCAACAACGCGTTGCAGGCCCATCGCCAGGCGGGCAGCGCGTTCAAGACCTTCACCCTCGCCGCGGCCATGGAGCAGCACGTCGACCCGCACTCGATCTGGAACGGGCCACCGGAGATCGTCATCCCCGACCCGAGATGCTTCACCCAGGGCAAGCCGTGGGACGTCCACAACTACGCCGACGAGAAGGCGGGCACCATGACCCTGCTGGACGCCACGGCCAACTCGGTGAACACGATCTTCGCCCAGCTGGTGGTGGCGGTGGGGCCCGACAACGTCGCCAACGTGGCCAACCGGATGGGGATCGCGTCGCACCTCGACGCGGTGTGCTCGATCACCCTCGGCTCACAGGACATCACCCCGATGGACATGGCCGACGGCTACGCCACGCTGGCCGATCGGGGGGTCCGTCACTCGCCGACCCCGCTCCAGACCGTGACCACGTCGGCGGGTGACGTCCTGTTCAAGGCCAGTGCGAAGGGGCAGTCGGCCCTCCAGCAGAACGACGCGGACCTGGTGACGCTGGCCCTCCAGGGCGTGGTGACCCACGGGACCGGCACCGCGGCGGCCCTGTCGGGGCGCCCGGTGGCCGGCAAGACCGGAACAGGCCAGGATTTCCAGGACGCCTGGTTCTGCGGCTACACGCCCCAGCTCGCGACGTGCGTGTGGGTGGGCTACCAGAAGGGCGAAATCGCCATGCACGATGTGGAGGGGTTCACCGACGTGTTCGGCGGCTCGATCCCCGCGCTCATCTGGCATGACTTCATGACCACCGCGATGGGGGGGCAGCCGGTGGAGAACTTCGCCCAGCCGAGCTTCAAGGGCTACGACCTGAGGCCCTCCGGCGCCATCAGCCCGACGCCCGCGCCGAGCCCCAGCCCCAGCCCGACACCCCCCAGCCCCAGCCCCACGCTCCCCCCGACGCCGCCAACTCCCAGCCCGACGCTCCCGACCCCCACCCCGACGCTGACCCCGTCTGAGTCGCCCAGCGCGAGCCCGCCGCCCCGCCCCGGCTGATCGAGCCGCGCCGCGCGCAGCGCCAGGGCCTTTACCGAATGGTGGGGACGGACGCCAGGATCTCGAACGGTAGGGACGCCACCACGGTGGTCCCGATGCGGGGCTTGCTCTGCACGACGAGGGTGCCTCCGCCCAGCTCGGTACGTTCCCGCATCGAGGCCAGCCCCACCTTTCCCATCCGGAGGAAGTCCCGGACCTCCCGCGGGTCGAACCCGCAGCCATCGTCGGAGATCTCGACCTCCAGGGTGCCGAGCCCGGCCTTGGCCCGAACGCTCACCTGGGTGGCGCCGGCGTGCTTCCCCACGTTCGACAGCGCCTCCTGCACAACCCTGTAGGCCAGTGTCTCGGTGTCCGCCGGGACCTCCACGTACGGGCCCGCCGCCACCTGGACCTTGATCCCACGCTCCCGCTCGAACCGCCGGCACAGCTCGCGGATGGCCGGGACCAGCCCCCGCTCCTCGAGCACCGGTGGGCGGAGATCGCTCATCACCCGTCGGAGGCTGTCGGCCTCCTCGGCCAGTTCCTCCTGGACCCGCTTGAGCATATCGGCCGCCCCCTGCTGGTCGCCGGCCTCGACCATGAGACGGACGGCCTCCAGCGAAAGGGTCGCCCCGGTCACGCCCTGGATCGGGCCGTCGTGGAGGTCGCGGGCGATCCGGTTGCGTTCGGCCTCGATGGCCGCGTTGGTCCGGAGCAGGAGGCTGGTCCGGTCCTCGTCCCGGTTCTGGAGGAACTGGAACAGCGAACGGATGGTCTGCTCCGCCAACCGACTCGCCGTGACGTCCCGGATCACCAGCAGCGAACCCGGGGGCGACGTGGCCAGAGGAGACGACCGCGCTTCCAGGTACCGGGTCCCCTCGTCGGAGGTGAGAACGGCCTCCCCGGAGGTGGGCAGCTCGGCCAGCGACGAATCGGTGAACGGCGACCGCGATGCCAGCTCGTCCCATCCCACGCCGATGACCGCGTCGAATGGGAGCTGGATCATCGAGCAGAACGAGTCGTTCGCCCGAACGACCCTCCGTTGGTCGTCGAGTTCGACCACGCCGTCGACCGCGGAATCGAACAGGAGCCGGAGCCGGGCCGCGGACTCCGAGGTGCCCCGGGTGGCGGAGAGCAGCGACGCGATGGCACGCTCGCGCTCCTCGAGCGCGGCGGCGAGCTCGAGCCCATCGCGCCTGGTTCTCGTCTGGCCCACCGTGGCGCACAGCCCGACGGCGCCGGTCACCCCCGAGGCGACCGCCAGCCGATCCACCCAGGGAAGGTACGCGCCCGCTCCAGCCGCGATCAGGATGCCCGCGCCGATCCCGGCCACCCCGGCCATGACGGTCAGGAGGGCCAGGTCACGCGGCCACGTCCTGCGCGGCTCGACTTCGGCGGCGACCGAGGGTTCTGGAACGCTCGAAGCGTGCGCGGCTTGCATCTCTAGAGGCAACTATCGGCAGGACCCGGACGGCCTTGTAGCGCTGGTCGGCTACGGGATCGGGGTCACTCGATCAGGCGCCGGCGAAGGGCTTCGGCCACGGCCGCCGTTCGATCCGCCGCGCCGAGCTTCTCGAAGATGTGCTCCAGATGCGTCTTGACGGTGTCGGGGGAGATGAACAGCTGATCGGCGATGTCCTTGTTCGTGTGGCCGAAGGCCAGCAGTTGCAGGACCTCGACCTCCCGGGCCGTGAGCGTCTCCGCCTTTCGGTCCCGTTCCTTCGCCTGCGAGAGCTCCTCGGCCAGGGCCACCACGAGCTGGGGGTCGATGACCATGTTCCCCCCGGCCACCAGGCGCACCGTCTGGATGAGGTGCTCGGCGTCCCGGGCCTTCAGCACGTAGCCCCTTGCCCCGGCCCGGACGGCCTCGACCACGAACTGCCGGTCGTCGTACGCGGTCAGCATCACCACGCCGACCGAGGGGTGCTTCTGCGCGATCCGCCGGGCCGCTTCCAGCCCGTCCATCTCCGGCATGCGGATGTCGAGCAGGACGATGTCGGGCTCGCCCACACCGTCGGACATGAGGCCGAGGACCTCCTGGCCGTTGGCGGCCTCGCCCACCACCTCGATGTCGCCCGCCATCTCGAGGTACCTGCGAAGCCCTTGCCGGACCAGCGAGTGGTCGTCGGCGATGAGCACTCTGATCGCCATGCCTAATCCATCGGTCATGAGGGGCTCCGACTGAACCCCCGGATTGTAGGCCGGACCCGCTTTTGGGACGAAATCGGGGCCGAAGGGCCGAGGGGAAATGGAGTGACAAGCGTCGGTCAAAAGACGTAGTACCAGGCCACGAACAGCAGCAGGAGCACGCCCAGCATCGTGGCCGACGCCGCCACGGCGAGCTCCCGGCGAACCCGCCGCCCTTCGGTCAGCCTGGCGGCCCCCCAGAAGATCGGGAACAGCGGCAGGGCGAACCGGGGGAAGGACATGAGGGGCCGGGATGTGAAGATGAAGGACAGGGGCGCCAGGATGCTGGCCCACACGTAGACGGCATAGGCCGGGCGGAGACGCACCGACGTCCACACCGCCAGCGCCAGCACCGGGATGGTCACCACCCAGTCCAGGAGGTGGTACCCGCCCGGATAGATCCCGATGAACCGGTACGCGTCGCGGGTTCCCTCGAGGAGGGTGAACCCGGGATTGGCCAGCTTCCGCTCCCACCCCGCCTGCTGGTGGATGGGTGCGAGCCAGTCGCCAACCCGGGCCCGCCAGTAGAGCAGGTACACGCCGGCCCCGGCCGCCGGAGCCAGAGACCAGGCCAGCGGCTTGACGGGCCACCGCCACGGCCGCCGTTCCAGGGCCTGGTGCACCGCCTCCACGACCAGGGGCAGGACCAGCAGCACCCCAACGTTGCGGGTCAGGGCGGCCAGGGCCCCGGCCAGCCCGGCCACCTCCCACCGCCCCCGCCGCGCGGTCCACAGGGTCACCACCGCCAGCATCAGGAACAGCGACTCGCTGTAGGGGGAGACGAAGAAGAAGGCGGTGGGGAAGACGGCGGCGAACAGGACGGAGCCCCGGGCCGTCTCCTCGCCGAGCTCATCACTGGTCAGCAGATAAAGGGCGATCAAAGCCCCGAGGAACGCCCCGTTCGCCACGAGCAGCCCCGCGGCCAGGGGATGGCCGCCGATGACGAAGGACACGGCCCGGACGGTGAGGGGGAACAGGGGGTAGAACGCCGCGCTGCCGTCGTGGCTCGCGTAGCCGTGGGCGGCGATCCGCAGGTACCACAGGGCGTCGAACCGCTCCCACGCCGTGAACAGGTTCTGCCAGCCGGGGGCGATGGCGTGGGCCGGCCACCCGGGGACGCTCACCGGGCCCGGGATGTGCCCGAGGATCTTCGAGTCGAAGCCCCCGGCCGGCGCGTGGGGGAACACCGCCACGGCGACCAGCGCCACCACCCACATCAGGACCCGGACGCCCAGGAAGACCTTCGCGCAGTACAGGGCGGCCTCGCGGAGCCCGCCGGTTCGATGGACGCCGCCGGCCGGGGCCCTCCGGTGCCGCCCGACCGTGGCCGCGCCGACGGGGGCCTTCGGCTCGGTTTTCATCGGGACGCCCGCGACAGGACCATGCCCAGGCTTCCCGTGGTCGTCGGTGCGGGCAGCTCTTCGGTCTCCCGGACCACCCAGACCACCAGGCAGGCCACCAGGGCGGCCGCCCGGACCGCCACTGCCAGCTCGAACGCGCCGAGTGGCGCCCCGTGGAACCCGGCGAAGGCCGGATCGCCGCTCGTGGCGGCCAGCCTCCCGAACCACGTGAACCGGGTGACGAACACGGCGACGTCGGCGGCCTCGAACGCGGCGAACAGCCTCCAGTCGGGGAGGGCCAGGGCGAACCACGGCAGGAGCCACAGCCCGTACTGGGGCGAGTAGACCTTGTTCGTCAGCAGGAACGCGATGATCAGCGGCAGCCCGAACGTCCAGCGTGGAAAGTCCGGCTCCCGCGCGTGCTTCAGGAACCACACCGCCACGGCCACGGCGGCGAAGGCCAGCAGGGAGACCGTGTCGATCAGATGGGGCGACCACGCGCAGCCGGTCCCGCCGTGGAGCCGCTGGCACGCCGCGAACCACAGGCTGTCCCAGTCGACCGGCCTGGCCGTGTTGAACCGGAAGAACGTGGCCCACGGATGGGGGGCGGCCACGGCGAACGGGAGGTTGGCCCCGGCGTAGGCCACCACCGACCAGACTACGAGCTGTGTGGCCTCGGCCGGCCTCCGCTGCCGCACCCGCCCCAGGACGAACGGGATCACCAGCAGCCCCGGGTAGAACTTCGCCGCCGCGCCCAGCCCCAGGAGCGCGCCGCTCGCCGCGTCACGGTCCCGGAGGTAGGCGAACGTCGCCGCCGTGGCCAGGGCCACCGCCAGCAGGTCCCAGTTCACGAAGGCGTAGATGAGCAGCGTGGGAGCCAGGGCCAAGTACAGGGCCCTGGTGCCCGCCATGAGATAGAGGAACCACGCGGTCAGGAGGGCCAGGACGGACAGCAGGGCCACGTTCGCGTAGAAGAACCCCCCGTATCCGGTGCCGATCCAGGCGCCCACGCGCATGAGGTACATCGTCAGCACGGGATACTCGTCGCAGTGGTCGTCGGTCTCGGCCGGGCACGCGTTCAGGAAGGGGAGCCGGCCGCCCTGGAGATGCTCGGTCCCGTACAGGGGCACGATGTCCGAGTAGCACAGGCGGCGGTACTGCCGGCCGTCGGACCACCTCCCGTCCGCGCAGGGCTGCTTCGCCACCAACCCGAACAGCAGGACCGTGCTGGTCGAAAGGAGCACCACCCCCAGCGCGAACGATCCGACGATCTGTCCGGTTCCCGGTCTGGACACTCGAAGGATTATCCGGCCTGGGCTCAGGCGGGGCCCGCATCCTCTCGCACGTCCGTCCGGAGGGTGAACCGGCAGTCGTACTCGCTCTCCAGCGAGAAGGAGTCGTTGGGGACCTCCCGGTCGACGTCCAGAACCAGATCGCCCTCCCGGTACAGGTTCGCCAGCCACTCGTGGGCGAGCACCGGCACCCCGGCGACCAGCCCGACCCGGACCACGTCCGAGCCGGGGTAGTAGCGGTCGTACAGGTAGGGGGCGGTGGAGTCGCAGCAGCCGGTGCCCAGGACCATCACCAGCTCCTCGCGACCCTCGGCCTGGACCCGCCGGACCACGTCCTCGGCACCGGCGGTGGCCCGGACGATCACCCCCGGCCCCCTACAGCCCCAGCACCTGGAACCAGAACTTCTGTTCCTTCGAGGGTGTCTGGTCCACGTGCATGTACTTCGTCTGGAGGTACTCGTCCAAGCCCCACACGCCCAGCTCCCGGCCGATCCCGGACTGCTTGTACCCGCCGAACGGCGCCGCCGCCGAGATCAGATGGTAGTCGTTGATCCAGACGGTCCCGGTCCGGAGGCGCTTGCCCAGGGCGATGGCCCGGGGGATGTCGCGCGACCACACCGCGCCGGCCAGCCCGTAGATCGAGTCGTTCGCCATCCGGATGGCGTCCTCCACGGACTCGTACCGGATCACCGACAGGACCGGGCCGAAGATCTCCTCCTGGGCGATCTTCATGGAGTTGTCGACCTCGCCGAAGATGGTGGGCTCGAAGTAGTGTCCGCCCTCGGGGAGTCCATCCGGGACGCCGCCCCCGGTGAGCAGCTTCGCTCCCTCCTCGTGGCCGATCTGCACGTACCGCTGCACCGTGTCGAGCTGGCGCCGGTCGATCAGCGGACCCATGTCGGACTCGAAGTCCGTGGCCACACCGACCCTCAGCCCCTCGGCCAGCTCCACCATCCGGGCGGTGAGCTCGTCGTAGAGCGCGGCCGGCACGAAGCATCGTGTGCCCGAGTGGCAGATCTGGCCCTGGTGCAGGTAGGTGGCCCACAGCGCGCCGGGCACGGCGATGTCCAGGTCGGCGTCGTCGAGGATGATGTTCGCGCTCTTGCCGCCCAGCTCGAGCGTGACCTTCTTGATGGTGCCCGAGGCGAGCTGCATGATCCGCCGGCCGATCCCCGTCGACCCGGTGAAGGAGACCTTGTCCACCCGGGGGTCGGTGACCAGGGCCTCCCCGGCGATGGGCCCGGTGCCGGGCACGACGTTCAGGACGCCCTTCGGCAGTCCCGCCTCCTGTCCCAGGGCGGCCAGCTCCAGGGCGGACAGGGGCGTGTACGGCGATGGCTTGAGCACCATGGCGTTGCCGGTGGCCAGAGCCGAGGCGGCCTTCCACACCGCCATGATGAACGGGAAGTTCCACGGGATGATCCCCGCGCACACGCCGTAGGGCTCCTTCTCCACGAAGGTCCAGGCCGGGGCGGGGAAGTTCGTGGCCGGGACCGGCTGGGTGTACTCGAGCTTCGCCGCCGCCTCGACCAGGTACTGCCAGTGGTAGACCCCCAGCGGAACGGTGAACAGGTTGGCCATCCGAAGGGTGTGGCCGGCGTCGCGCGCCTCGACGTCGGACAGCTCGCCCTGGCGGTCCTGCATGAGTTCGCCCATCCGGGCCAGGATCTTCGATCGGTCCCGAACGCTCATGGTGGCCCACGGTCCCTCGTCGACGGCCCGGCGAGCAGCCGCGACGGCCCGTTGGACGTCCTCCCTCCCGGCCCGGGCCACCGAAGCGATGGTCGAGCCGTCGGAGGGGTCGTGCGTGTCGAAGGTGCGCCCGTCGGCCGCGTCCACGAACTCGCCGTCGATGAAGAGCTGGGTGTGGTTTGGCATCGCCGCCTCCCGTCGATGGGCGCCAGTGCTCGCGCTTCGCCGCGAGGATACCCTCGCGCGCGGCGTGCCGCGCCGGGCCGGGCCTCCTCAGGTCAGTGGTACGAGTGGGCCTCGTCGGGGAAGGTCCCCGCCGCCACCTCGTCGCGGAACGCGGCCACCGCGCGGGTGATCTCCTCGCGGAGGTTCGTGTAGGGCTTGACGAACTTCGCCGGGCGGCGGAACGAGAGCCCCAGGAGGTCGGTGATCACGAGCACCTGCCCGTCGCAGTATGGGCCGGCGCCGATCCCGATCGTGGGCACCTCCACCGATTCGGTGATCCGCTTCGCCACGTCGGTGGGGATGCCCTCGAGCACGATGGCGAACGCCCCGGCCTTCGCCATCGACTCCGCCTCGACGGCCAGGCGCTGGGCGTCCTGATCGGTCTTGCCCTGGACCCGATACCCGCCCATGGCGTGGACGGACTGGGGGGTCAGTCCCAGGTGTCCCATGACCGGGATGCCCCGGTCGACCAGGGCGTGGGCCAGCTCGGTCATCGCGCCCTCGAACTTCACCGCGTGCGCGCCGCCCTCCTTCAGCATCCGGCCGGCGTTGTGGATGCCCTCCTCCAGTGACTCCTGGTAGGACATGAACGGGAGGTCGCCCACGATGAGGGCGTTCGAGGCCCCGCGGGCCACGGCCCGTGTGTGGTGGAGCATCTCCTCCATAGTCACCGGTACGGTGGTCGGGTAGCCGAGCATGTTGTCGGCCACCGAGTCCCCCACCAGGAGGACCGGGATCCCGGCCTCATCGAGGATCCTGGCGGTGGGGTAGTCGTAGGCGGTGAGCATGGCGAAGCGCTCACCGCGCTCCTTGAACGCCCGGACGTCCCGGATGGTGACTGGCATGGCTCGCGCCTCCTTGGTTGTGAGTGCACGGCTCTGGCGGCTTCAGTGTACCCCGTCGAAACGCTTGCCTTGCAGGTGGCGCCAGCGCCCTTCGTTACCATGGGATCGTGCCCCCTTCGGCCGGCGATTACGTCGAGAGCAACCGAAGCCACTGGGATCGGGCCGCCGCTGAGTTCGCCGAGCCGGGGCGGCGGGCGTGGGGTCTGGACGAACCGCTGTGGGGGATCTTCCGGGTGCCCGAGTCCCAGCTGGGGATCCTCCCCGGGGAGGTGGCCGGCCGGGACGTGGTCGAGCTCGGATGCGGTACGGCCTACGTCTCGGCCTGGCTGGCGCGCCGGGGGGCCCGGCCGGCCGGCGTCGACCTGTCGGCGGGGCAACTGGCCACGGCGTCCCGGCTGCAGCGGGAGTTCGGGCTGCCCTTTCCGCTGGTGCAGGCGGACGCGGAA
>DASWCX010000328.1:0-2101 GCA_036395815.1 Actinomycetota bacterium
CCAGGAAAAGAACACCTCCTCGCCCTCGAGGTGGGCGGTGGGCTCGCCGTCGGTGACCATGATGACCTGCCTGGTGGCCCTGGGATGCTTGGCCAGCAGCCGGCCGGCCATGTTGAACGCGTGCTGCATGTTCGTCCCGTACACCCGCTCCCACCCGGTGGCCGCCAGGTCCTCGGGCCGCATCCGCCGGGCGTAGTCGCTGAATCCGATCAAGTAGAGCTTGTCGTGCGGATAGCGCCCCTCGATCAGGGCGTGCAGCGCAAGCGCCATCCGCTTGGCCGGGACCCAGTGGCCACGCAGGGGCATCGAGAACGACAGGTCGAGGAGCAGGGCGGTGGCGGCCTCGGTCCGGGCCTCCGCCTCCACCAGCTCGAAGTCGTCCGGGCGCATCCTGGGCCGAGCGCCCGGCCCCTCCCGGACCACCGCGTTGAACACCGAGCGCTGCACCGCGATCGGACCCGTGTCGCCGAACGTCCAGGGCCTGGTGCCCCCGGTCGGCTCGGCGGGGCCTCCGGCTCGGCGGGCATCGTGCTGCCCCTCGCGATCCCGGCGGAGCCGTTCGAACACCCGGACCAGGGCACGCTCCCCCAGCCTCCGGGCACCCCGCGGCGTCACCTGCAACCGGCCCCCGGCCCGCACCACGAGCCCGGCCCTCTCCAGGGCCCGTTCGATCTCCTTCAACCGGCGGAGATCGTGGACGGCGTCCTCCCCGAGCGTTCGCCGCAGGCGCTCCTCGTCGACGTCCTCGAGCGACGCACCCGCGTAGTCGGCGCGCATCGACCGGTCGAGCTGCTCGTAGTCCGACACCCGCTCCAAGGCGTCGACCGTGGCCTGCATCGGCATGGCCTCCTCGCCGGCGGCGAGCGCGGGGTCTCCCCACGGCATGTCCGGGAACATGCCCGCCAGCGAGGATGCCAGCCGGTCGACCTCGAAGGCCAGATCCATGTCCCCGAGCATCTCCTCGGCCAGCGCCTGGAGCTCGGCCCGCTGTTCGGGCGAGAGGGAGGCCATGAGCCTCGACATCGCGGCCATGCGCCGGGCCATGTCCTGGAGCAGCTCGTCGAGCGACCGCGGGGTGCCGGGGAAGAAGTCGCCGTACCTCTGCATGAAGCCGTCGAAGTCGTACGGCTCGCCTCGGTCCCGGGCCTCGATCATCGAGTTCAGCTCAGCCAGCATGTCCCGCAACCGCTGCATGTCCTCCGCCGACATCCCCCGCATCCCCTGGGTCAGGTTGCGGAAGTACGACCCGAGCACCTGCTCCTTCAGCCATTCGAGCAGGTGGTCGAACTTCTTCTGGGCCTCGGGGTCGACGAACCGGTAGTCCTTCAGCTCCCGGATGGCCCCGGCCGGGTCGGGCGGCAGCGAGTCGAGGAACTGCTCTCGCAGGCGTGCGTCGTCTTCGGCCTTGAACGAGAGCGCCCGGCGTTCGTCCTCCAGGATCTCGTCCAGTCGCTCCCGGACCTCCTGGAGCGGCCCCTCCAGGTTCAGCCGCTCCTGCTCCCGCCTTCGGGCCTGGCGAAGTCGAGCCCGGATGGCGTCGAGGCCCGAGAACCGGCCGCGCATGCCCTGGCGGATCAGCCGGGAGAGCGCGGCGTCCGCGCCCTGGCCCGAGAGCAGCTCGCCCGACATCTCCTCCAGGAGGTCGCCCGCCGAAAGGTCCGGGCCCAACGGATCCTGGGTCCCGTCCCACCGCGAGTAGCGCGTCCGCACGAAGTGAGCCTACGACGGATGGATCGAATCGACCGAGGCTCAGGTCCCTCCGACCACGAACGCGCCCGTGTGGGCGTCGATCACGGTCCCCCAGTCGCCGTCGCAGGACGGGCTGGGCGGTGGACTGGGGCTGGGTCTCGATGTGGGGCTGGGACCTGGACCGTTCATGATGAGCCCACAGACCCCGGCCCAATCGATCGCGTAGTACAACCCAGGCTTGTCTCCCCAGTGGAGCTTCGGCGCGTCGGCCGAACCCAGGACGACCTGCACCGTCTTCGCGCCCTTTCCGTCCTCCTCCCATGCCCGCGTGAGGGCCTGGTCGAACGAGATGATCCCTTCCATTGAGAAGCCGTCGACCGAATCGAGTGCGCCGGAGGTCTGGTCACCCGTC
>DASWCX010000329.1:0-12478 GCA_036395815.1 Actinomycetota bacterium
CCGATCGGAGTCCTGCACCCGGTAGCCCATCCGGAACACCATGCTCGCCCCGACGTCGCCGCCCAGCAGGACGGTCAGCAGCCCGATGGCGTCCAGGACCAGCCACAGCGGGTCGGCCTTCGCCATCTTGCGGTCGGCCCACCGCACGGCGAGGTCCACGATGAAGATCGCCGTGGCAGTGAGCTGGATGATCATGTGGCGGGTGGCCACGCTCCGGATCTTCGAACCCGGCCGCATCACGGAGCGGTCGACGAAGCCGGTGATGATGGAGAAGAACGCCCCTCCCACCGCGCCCAGCATCGCGTAGGACGCGGCCAGCGGGGCTCCGGGGAGGGCGAACCGCGACAGCACGTCGAGCAACAGCGCGCCGCTGGCGAAGGCGATGGGGAAGACCACGAAGACGGGGTGGGTGACTCGCTGGATCGACTTGCCCTGGATGATCTCCTTGAGCGTCCAGAACCTGAGCCGCCCGTCCGCGGTCCGGTACCTCAGAAGACCCATGTCATCCCCCCTGACCCGCTGGCCCACCGGGACGGCGTATTCTCGCACACCGGCCTCCCACCTCCGAAGCGGCATCCCACTCTTGCGCTCCGCTTGCGAATCGACCTTCCGAACGGCTACCGTCGGCTGTCGCTCATGGAGGGAGAAGGGGGCCCATGTCGGAGGAGAACAAGGCGGTGGTCCGGGCCATCGAGGAGGCCTGGGACTCGGGGGCGATCGATCAACTGGACCAGTACTTCAGCGACCAGTTCGACAACTCGCAGTCGGGCGTGCCGGGGCTGCCGCCGGGGCTGGCGGGGGCCAAGATGGCGCACCAGGGTGCGATGCAGTCGTTCCCGGATCGCAAGGTCGAGATCATCGATCTGGTCGGGGACGGGGACAAGGTCATGGTCCGGGCCCGGATCACCGGCACCAACCAGGGCGGGTTCCCCCTCTTCGGCGTCCCGGCCAACGGGAACCCGGTCGACTTCGAGAGCTGGAGCATCTACACCCTGCGGGACGGCAAGGCGGTCGGGCACGTGGGGATGAACGACGCGTTCCTGCTGGGGATGCAGCTCGGCGCGTTTCCCGCTCCCGGCTAGTCGAACGCCGGTCGCGGCGCACGCTGCGGGGTTCTACTCCGGTGAGCCCCAGGGCGGGATGAAGTCCTCGTCCTCCACGCCCAGCGCGTCGGCGACCCTGGTGACGTAGTTGAAGTAGGCGATCACCTGGACGGCGTCGTGGATGGCGCGATCGTCGAACCCGTGGTCGCGGAGCCGGTCGAGATCGGCGGCGGCCATCCTCTGCTGGTCGTGGGTGAGCTTCGCGGCGAACGCGCAGAGGGCGCGGTCCGCTTCTGACAGCGGGGCGCTCCGCCAGTCCCGGGCCACGCCGTGGACGAGCGCGTCGGCCTCCGCCTCGTCCATGGTGTCGGCGACCTCTTCACGGAGGTCGTGGGCGTGCGCCTGCGTTCAGTAGTGACAGTCCAATTCCCGGGACACCACCGTGGCCAGCATCTCCCGCTGCGCCCGCGACAGGGGCGAATCCCCGGTCACGATGGTCAGGTAGAACCGAAGGCTGTCGGTGAGGGCCTCGGGGTTCACGCTCATCGCGTGGACGATGTGCCACACGCGCCCGGCCCGTTCGACGGCTTCATCGAACTGCTCCTTCAGCAGCCCGGTGGCGTCCTCGACCGGGATCTGGCGGATCCAGGGCATGGCGTTACGGGCGGGCCTCCCAGTTCCACGTGGCGTCGCCGCTGGTGGCGAAGCTGCCCCCCTTGGTCCACTGGTTGGTCAGCCACACCTCGCCCTGGGCTGCGGTCAGGCTGGCCGCGGGGTCGGGCGTGGCCCCGCCGTAGTCGCCCCATCGGCACGGGCTGCACGTGAAGCCCTTGTCCGACTTCGTCGACTGCTTCACCAGCACGAACCCCGACTGGGCCCCCGCGCCGACCTTCGACACCATCTGGACGGCCGGGCGGGTCGCCGCCGACGTGGTAGTGAATCCGAGCACCATCGAGTCGCCGTGGGCGCATGTCGTCGCCGTGCAGGTCCGGTCGTTCGAGATGCCGGCGTTCAGGACGTACAGGCTGGGATCGCTGGCCGCGCCCGAATGGACGACGGCTCCCGCCGCCGGGTCCACCTCGTACCAGTTGATCTGGCTGCCCGCGCCGCCGAGAACGGTGTGGCCAGCCCACACGGTGGTCGTCCCGAAGGTCGGGTCGAGGCCCGACACGGCGTGGGTCAGGCGCCCGTCGAGTGTGTCCAGCGTGTTGGTGGTGCCCTTCTGGGGCGCGTTCGGCGGGCTCTGGTAGGAGCCGACCACGATCGAGTCCGGAGCCGACACGGCCGGCACGCCGCCGCCGTTCGTCACGGTGAACACGGTGAGCTGTGTGCCCGTCCCGCACCTCGGCGGGCACTCGATGTCGGACAGGCCGAGCACGTACCCGGTGGACGACGGGTCGGTCTGGATCGCCGGCACCGGGGTGAAGGCCTGAGAGCCGTCGGCGTTCAGCAGGCCGGTCACCTTGCCGCTGGTGAACGAGCCGGCCGCGGGGCACGTGGTCACCGGGGCCTGCCCCTGAGGCTTGGAGATCCACAGCAGATCGGAGGACGTGGACTCCTGGCTGCTGGAGGTGGGGTAGAAGTTGACCCCGAGCATGAGGAAGTCCTTCGTCTGCCCGAGCTTGGGGTAGTCGGGGAAGCTGGTGGTCGGATAGCCGAAGGCCGTCTCGTACCGGCACCAGCTTCCGGGGATCGAGGTGGGGTTGCTGTCCTTGCTGAACCCCCAGTCCATGCGGGCGTTGGCCGTGTTCCAGATGTTGTAGTAGAAGCGCTGGGTGTCGGGATCCCACAGGACCATGGGGTCGCTGCCGTTGCCGTTGCCGGTGAGGGAGCTGAAGTTGGCCGACGCGATCAGGCTCCCCGTGCGCTGGTAGATGGCCATCTTGACGTTGACCACCTCGACATAGCTGTTCGGGCCGACGGCACCGTTGGGATCGGGCGGGCTCACGTTCGACTGGGCGGTGCCGTTCCAGCTCGAACCGATGCTAGGCGTGGCCGGCGCGGCTTGCGATGCGGCGGGCGCGGCGCTCGGATGCGACGCCGCCACCACCGCCGCGGCGTGGGCCTTCGCCCGGCGGAGGGTGGCCACGCCCCGGAGCGGGAGGTAACCGTGCTGCTTCAGATACCGGCGGGCGTCGAACCGGACCGGATGAGAACCGGCGGCGCCGGCCGGGACGGCCCCGGCGATCAGGCCGGCAACGAGCGCTGCCGCCAGGACGAACGAGATGCGTTGCTTCACGGATGCCTCCTTGCCAGGGCGATCAACGGACCAGCGCCACCCACCTGCACATGCGAACGGTGCATCTTCCCAGCCCGTCCGGCCGGGTGGCAATGACGAAGGCTCGCCCTACCGGCGGCCCCCGCCTCCGCCTCCGCCGCCCGGGCCGCCTCGCCTGTCCGTGCGTGCGGGGCGGGGCGCCGGGGGCGGGATGTTCGGCATCTTCCCGATGGCCGGGTCCACGCCGCTGCGTTCGACCCGGGCGGTGATGAACCGGTCGCTGTACCAGCGTTCGGTCTCCCGCCACCCCGTGGCCAGCATGTGCTTGAGCCGGGCGGCTGAGCCCTTGCGGAGCCGCTCCGTCCCGGGTTCCTTCAGGTACAGCCGTTCGTGTCTCACTTCGCGATGCTCGCCCATCTCGGTGCCTTCCTTTCTTCTCTTCTCGAAGCGTTACCGCGCGCCCAGCGTGACCAGCAGGATGGCGGCGTACTGGCACGCACCCGCCGCCACGACGAACGAGTGCCAGATCTCGTGGTAGCCGAACACGCGGGGCGAGGGGTCGGGCCGCCGCCGTGCCAGCACCACCGCGCCGCCCGTGTACATAAGCCCACCCGCGATCAGCAGTCCGAGCGCCGTCGGGCTCATGCCCCGAACCGCCTGGGGAGCGGTCAGGATCGCCAGCCAGCCGAGCGTCCCGTACAGGGCGCCGGTCGCCAGCCGCATCCCGTCGATCCGGAGGAGCTTCAGCCCCACACCCACGGCGGCTCCGGCCCACACCGTCGCCAGGATGGCAACCGACCACGCTCCGCGGAGCACGAGCAGGCTGAACGGCGTGTACGTCCCGGCGATCAGCACGAAGATCATCGAATGGTCCAGGCGCTTCATCCTTTGGAGGGCTCGGCGCGACCACCGGATCCGGTGGTAGGCCGCGCTCGACCCGAACAGGCCGACCAAGCTGGCGCCATACACGATCCCGGCGACCCGGGCGACCGCGGTGTGGGCCACCGCGACCAGCGCCGCCCCCGCCGGGATGGCGGCGAAGAAGGCCGCCTGGTGCAGGCGGCCCCGCAGGAGCGGCTTGGGCTCGTCGGCAGGACGTGCTTCGCGTGCGGCGGCTACGGGAGGGGCCTCCTGATCGGGTCGTCGTGAGAAGGTTGGGCGGGCCGGCGAGCCGCTGCCGCACTTCGCGAACGACTGGCGAATGGGACGCAGCCGAGTGTATCAGCAGGCCCGGCCGGCCCGGCCACAGTTGAAGCAGCAACTTCTGTCGAAACCTCATCCCGGCCTCTACCATGGAGGCCATGAGCGCGGAGCTCTCGCCCCCGCTGGCGTCGCTGCCGCCGACCCGGCGCAGCATCCTGCTGCTGCTCAAGAAGCGGGGCGAGGCGGCCACCCAGGAGCTCGCCGGAGACCTCGGGATCACCGCCGGCGCGGTGCGCCAGCACCTGGCCGGCCTCACCGCGGCGGGGCTGGTGGCCCACCGGGAGGAGCGGCGGGGTCCCGGGCGGCCGAGCCACCGGTACTCGCTCGCCGCGGCCGGCGAGGCCCTGTTCCCCCGGTTCTACAGCGAGCTGACGAACGAGCTCCTCGAGTACGTGGAGACAGAGGACCCGGGCCTCCTCGACCGGGTGTTCGAGCGGCGCCGCCGCCGGCGGGTCGAACACGCCAGGCGTCGCCTGGACGGCAAGCCGTTCGCCGAGCGGGTGGCCGAGCTGACCGAGATCCTGGACGCCGACGGATACCTGGCGGACTTCGCCCGCCGGCCCGACGGCAGCTACCTGGTGACCGAACACAACTGCGCCATCCTGGGCGTGGCCCAGCGGTACGGGCTGGCCTGCTCGACCGAGCTCGAGTTCCTGCGGGAGGCGCTTCCCGACGCCTCAGTGGAGCGCGTGGCCCACCGGATCGCCGGCGGCCACGTCTGCGCCTACGAGATCCGGCCCTGGGCGAAGCCTGCCAGGGGCGGGCGCCGAGCCCCGGCGGGCCGGGCGAAGCCGAGGGTCAGGGCAGGATGAGGTGCAGGTCGCCGAACTCGTGCCACCGGTACCGGCGCTCGATCGCGGCGCGGTAGGAGGCTTCGAGCAGCTCTCGCCCCGCGATCGCCTCGAGCATCAGCAGGTGGGAGGCCCGAGGCTCGTGCCACCCGGTGAGGAGGCCGTCGACGACCCGGACCCCGGTCTCGGGCGACACGACGAGCTGGGTCCATCCCTCGGCGGCCCGAACCCGGCCCCGGGCGTCCCGGGCGCTCTCGAGGGCCCGCACCGCCGTGGTGCCGACGGCGACCACCCGGCCTCCGGCCCGCTTCGCCTCGGCCACCCGCCTCGCGGTCTCCGCGGTCACCCGGTGGAACTCCGCGTACGGAGGCTCGTGCTCCTCCAGCGACGACACGCCGGTGTGGAGCGTCACCGGAGCCACCTCCACGCCGACCGCGATGAGCTCGGTGAGCATCTCGGGGGTGAAGGCCCGGCCGGCGCTCGGCATCTCGGCGCTGCCGGGCTCCACCGCGTACACGGTCTGGTAGTAGGACGAAGGCCACTCCCTGCCCATGTCGGCGTACTGGATGGGATGCCCGTGCCGCCTCAGGTAGGGCCCGAGCGGCTCGGGGAGCGTGAGGGCCGCGACCCATAGCCTGGACTCGCCGGGGCTGGACGAGTCCGGACCGCAGTCCGGCGGGTAGGGGCCGAGGATCTCGGCCAGGGCCCGATCGGGAAGTGCCATGGCCTCCCCCGGCCGGGCCGCGCGGAACGGGAGGCTCCGCCCTTCGACCACCCTTCGGATCTCGACGATCCACGGCCACGGCCCCGGGCCGTGGCCGGCCTCCAGGTCGATCCCCCGCGACCCTGAGGGAAGTGGCGTCGAGAGGTGCAGCTCCAGGTTCGAACCGTCCGTCCTCGTCGCCGAGAGCGACGCGGGAAGCGTCCCCGAAGTGTTGATCACCAGGAGGTCGCCGGGGGAGAGGAAGTGCGCCAGCCGCCGGAACTCGGTGTGGATCAGCCGCCCGTCGTGCCGGTAGGCCACCATGAGGCGAACCTGGTCCCGGCTCAGCCCGCGGGCCTCGGGAGGCTCGTGCACGTCGAGCTCGTGCGGCAGCTCGAACGCGAAGGGGGTCCTGGTCGCGCTCACGGCCGCGGCCCCACGGGAGCGAGGTCCCGGGCCCGGTAGCGGCCGCTCGGCAGGTCCCCTTCGATCAGCCGGACCAGCCCGGGGACGCTCTCCTCGGGAGGGGGTCGGTCGGAGATGTCCTCTCCCGGGTACGCCTCCTGGTGCATCCGGGTGTTCATGTCTCCCGGATCGACCCAGTACACCTTGAGCTCCGGGTGCTCGGCGGCGAGCACGTTCGAGGCCTGCTCGAGCGCGGCCTTCGAGGAGCCGTAGCCGCCCCACCCCTCGTAGCCCTCGACACCCGCGTCCGAGGTCACGTTGACGACGCGTCCGCCCGCCGCCTTCAGGAGCGGCAGCGCCAGCTGGATCAGCCGAATGGGCGCGAGCACGTTGACCCGGTACACGCGCTCCAGGACGTCGATCGGATAGTCGGCCAGGCCTGGCTGCGGGCTCGGACCGAGCAGGCTGGCGTTGTTCACCAGAACCTCCAGCCTCCCGATCTCGCCGGCCGCCTCGACCAGAGCCCGCAGGTGGGCCTCGTCGGCGACGTCTCCCGCGATCGCTCGGACGGCGGTGCGCCCGGCGAGTTCGGCCCGGGCCGCCTCCAGGTCCTCCAAACCCCGAGCGTCGATCACCAGCCCCCACCCCCGACCGGCCAGCTCGCGGGACAGGGCCAGGCCGAGCCCCCTGGAGGCGCCGGTCACGATGGCGGTCCGTTCAGCCACGGTAAAGACAGATTATTCTGCTTTTATCCCCGAGGCAAACGGGGAGCCTGGGGCATCCGGCTATGGCGACCGGCCGTACAGGCGGCGGCGGGCACCCCGCCCGCGGGCCCCGCCCCCGAGAATGCCGAAGTCGATCAGCACGCCGATGATCAACAGGAGCAGGCCCCACCCACGGATGCCGTCCAGGCTGTTCTGCGCAACGGCGTAGGCGAGCGTGGTGGTCGGCAGGAAGATGAAGCCCAGGAACGGCCACACGAACGTGTGGAAGGCCCGCGAGAGGTAGTTCGTGAACACCCAGAGGAACACCATGACCACGCGCGGGGTGATGAGGCCGACCAGGCCGAGAAGGCAACCCACGGGAGGACCTTACCGCGTCCCGACCCGGGGTGATGAACCGACCGACGTACGGTTCGTCATGTTCTGTCCCTTATGCCCGGCAGGTTTCCCGCCGAAAGGCGGTCGAGAGGGTTAGGTCTTTGGGCCATGGTTGCCGATACTCAGGGCAATGGCCCGCCGCATCACCCCGACGCGAGGGGACCTCCATCTCCCCCTCCCCGAGGCCGACTACCGCTCCCTGGTCGAGCAGATCCCGGCCGTCCCGTACACGCACCTCCCCAACGACGAGCAAACGCCCGTGTACGTGGGGCCGCAGATCTCCACGATCCTGGGCATCGCCCGGGACGAATACCTCGCCGACCCCGGATGCTGGACGCGGCACATCCATCCCGAGGACCGGGACTCGGCCACCCGCGAGTATCGGGAGGCCGTTCACGAGGGCAGGCCATTCGCATTCGACTGCCGCATGGTCCGGCCCGACGGGCGGGTGGTGTGGGTCCGCGACCAGGGACTGGTCCTCCACGATCCGCGAGGGCGGGCGGTCCTGATCCAGGGGGTCCGGTACGACATCACCGATCGGAAGGACGGCGAGGCCCGGCAGCGCCGCCAGAACGCCTATCTCATCGTCCTGCACGAGACCGCCCTGGCCGCGATGCGGCGGCTGGAGCCCGCGGACGTGCTCCAGACGATCGTGACCAGGGCCGCCGACCTCGCCGGAACCGAGCACAGCTACGCCTACACGCGGGGCGAGGGCGACGTGCTCGAGGTGAAGGCTGGAACGGGGATGTTCGTGGATTGGGTCGGTTACACGCTGAAGGTGGGGGAGGGCCTGGCCGGGCGGGTGGTGGAGGCTTCGGAGCCGATGGTGGTCGAGGACTACGACGCTTGGTCCGGCCGTTCCGCGACGTTCCCCACCGGGATGCTCGGAGCCGTGGTGGGGGTTCCCCTGACCTGGGACGACCGGGCCACCGGCGCCATCGGTCTGGCCCATCCCCCCGGCAGCCTCCGGTTCACCGACGACGACGTCGCCCTGCTCTCGAAGTTCGCCGAGATCGCATCGCTCTCGCTCGACAGCGCGCAGCTCTACGCCGCGGCGCACGAGGAGCTGCGGCACCGTCAGCAGGCCGAGGAGAGCCTCCAGTTCATGGCGTACCACGACGCCCTGACCGAGCTTCCGAACCGGGCGATGTTCGAGAACGTCCTCGAGCTGGCGCTGGCCCGGGCCCGCCGCGCCGGGCTCGCCGTCGCCGTCGCGTACATGGACCTGGACAACTTCAAGCTCGTGAACGACAGCCTGGGCCACGCCGCCGGGGACGAATTGCTCCGGGAGATGGCGTCACGCCTCCGCGACACGGTCCGCGAGACGGACCTGGTCGCCAGGCAGGGGGGAGACGAGTTCCTCATCCTTCTGGCGGACCTGGAAAGCGAACCGCATGACCATCCGGGGGCTCTGGAGGCCGCGGAGGCGGTCGTGGGGCGGATCGAGGAGGCGCTCCGCCGGCCGTTCCTCACCGGGGGGACCGAGGTGTACGCCTCGGCCAGCATCGGCATCAGCCTGTTCCCCTCCCACGCCGAGGACTGCCCCACCCTGCTGCGGTACGCCGACGCGGCCATGTACTCGAGCAAGCGGACCAGCCCTGGGAGCCATCACGTGTTCGTCCACGAGATGGCCGACTCGGCCCCCAAGCTCTCGTTCACCACCCGGCTCCGCAAGGCCGTCGAGCAGGCCGAATGGGTGCTGCGCTATCAACCCATCGTCGACCTGTCCGACGGGGCGCTGCTCGGCGTGGAGGCCCTGGTGCGGTGGGAGCAGCCGGACGGCCAGCTGACCCTGCCCGGGCAGTTCATCCCGCTGGTCGAGGAGATCGGCCTGATCGGAGCCCTGGGGGACTGGGTGGCTGAAGAGGTGTGCCGGCAGGCCCGCCTGTGGCATGCGTCGGGCCTGCCCATCTTCACCAGCTTCAACCTCTCGCTGGGGCAGCTGTGGCAGTCGGACCTCGTGCCCAAGATGCTGAGCCGGGTCCGGGAGAACCACGTCGACCCGTCGAAGCTGGTCATCGAGATCACCGAGTCGAGCGCCATGACCGACCCCCGGCGGACCGAGCGGATCCTCTCGGAGCTGAAGGCCGAAGGTCTCCGCCTGGCCATCGACGACTTCGGGACGGGGCATTCGTCGCTGTCCCGCCTCAAGCACCTCCCCGTCGACATCCTCAAGATCGACCGCCCGTTCCTGATCGGGGTCCCCGACGAGCCGGCGGCCGGCAGCATGGTCAGGGCCATCGTGGAGGTGGCGCACGGGCTCGAGATGACGCCGCTGGCCGAGGGAGTCGAGACGGAGCAGCAGCGCGAGTTCCTGCTGGCGAGCGGCTGCGGGATCGGCCAGGGCTTCTACTACAGCGCGGCGGTTCCGGCGGCCGAGATCGAGCGGATGGCGGCGAGGCCGGCGCGCTCCGCGAAGCGCTCGCCCGCCCCGGCCTGAGCCCATCTCAAGACGCGACGTCCTTCCTGATCATGACGGCGAGGGCGGCGCTCAGGAACAGGCCCGTGTAGGCAGCGAACACGATGAAGCCGTGGCGCATGGCGTCCCACGCCACCGGCGACCGGAACAGGTCGGCGAAGGCCAGCCAGTCGTGGGTCAGCAGGTACGGGTGGATGACGCGAAGGCTCGACAGGCCGTCCAGGATCTGGCTGATCACGGCGATGGCCACGGCGGCGATGCTGGCTCCAGGAGCGGACTCGGTCAGCGTCGAGATGAACACCCCGATCGCCGCCAGGCCGGCGATCCCCGCCACCACGTAGCCGGCGGACAGGGCGATCCTGGCCCCCGCGGAGGCCGCGCCGATGGTCGTCCCCGACAGCGTCGGGAGGGGGCCGTAGCCGAAGGCCACGCCTCCCGCCACCACCCCGACCAGCATCACCCACGCCACGGCCATGGCGAGCAGGGCCATGACCGAGCCGTACTTCGACAGCACGAGGCGCACCCTGCCCACCGGCCGCACCAGCAGGTACCGGAGCGTCCCGCCCGAGGCCTCGCCGGCGATCGACTCGCCCGAGAGGAGGCCGGCCCCGAGCGGCAGGATGAACGGCTGGATGACGACCACGGCTGCGAGCGCGGCGAACAGGCCGTTGCGGCGGATCAGGTCGAAGAACTCGGGTCCCCCGCTGCTCCCCTGGGAGGTGGCCAGGATCACGGCCGGCAGGACGGCCACGCCGGTCAGGAGCACTCCCAGGACGTAGGTCCTCGGCCGTCGAAACGCCTTCGCCAGCTCAACGAGGAACATCGGCCCCCTCCACCAGCGAGAGGAACACCTCCTCGAGCGTGGCCCGTTCGGGGACCAGCGCCCCGACCTCCACGCCGTCCGAGACCAGGGCCGTGTTCACCGCCGCGGGGGTGGCCGGGAGGGCCAGGCGAACCCTGATCCACGATCCGCCCGGGGGCGATGACCCATCGGGCGCGGCCTCGAGGTCTTCGACCACCGTCGCGCCATCGAACCGCTCAAGCACCCGCTCCGCCCTGGCCCGGTCGTCCACGGCGATCCGGACGTGGTCCCCGGCGGTTCGAAGCTCGGACGGCGGCCCCTCGGCCACCAGGCGGCCCCGGGCCAGGACCCCGACCAGGTCACACATCGCCTCCACCTCCCACAGCAGGTGGCTGGAGACGAACACGGTGGTCCCCTGGTCGGCCACCCGTCGGAGCAGGAGCCGGACGTCGCGCATGCCCTGCGGGTCGAGGCCGTTGGTCGGCTCGTCCAGCACCAGCACGTCCGGTTCGCCCAGCAGCGACAGCGCCACTCCCAGCCGCTGCCGCATCCCCTGGCTGTAGGCCTTCACCTTCTTGTCCGCGGCCTGCTCCAGCCCGACCAGCCCGAGGACGTGGTCCACGCGGGCCAGCCTGGCCTCGCGGTCGGCGGCCGGACCGGCGGCCCTGGCGAAGTACTCGAGGTTGCGCCGGCCGGACAGGTACTTCCAGAAGGCAGGTTCCTCGACCACCGCCCCGACCCTGCGGAGGACCCTCCCGGGACCGGGACGACCGTCCGCGAACACCGGCTCGCCCAGGACCTCGACGGCGCCGCTGGTGGGGAAGATCAGGCCGAGGGCCATGCGAATGGCCGTGGTCTTCCCCGCCCCGTTCGGACCGAGGAAGCCGTACAGCACCCCTTGCTCGACGGCCAGGTCCAGCCCGTCCACGGCGGTGATGTCGCCGTAGCGCTTGGTCAGCGCCCGGGTGGCGATGGCGTTCAGGGGAGCTGCGGCTCCACGGCCGCCAGGCGCGACGGCGGGACGGCACCGACCAGCAGCCACGCGTGATCCCCGCGTTCGGCCACCCCGGCCGAGAACAGGGGGCCGCTGAACGGCAGCAACGAACGAAGGTCCACACCCGCGGCATCGGTGGGCAGCTGGGGGATCCGGTAGGCCAAGACCGTCGCCCAGCCGCGGCCGAACGTACGGACGTACTCGCCGATGCCCTGGTCCGATCCCGTCGTGTCCGCGCTCTCTTCGGGGATAGGGAACCCCGCCGAGGCCCGGATCTGGTGGACGGCCGCGCCGGGGGGCGGCGTGAAGCGATAGACCGCCGGATCCACGGATCCGAAGCTCACCGAGGTGAAGCCGAGGGAGAGCGCGGGCTTGCCCGCCCCCCGGGCGAACATCGCCACCCGAAGCGGCAGCCGGGTTTCGGCGTCGATGCCGACCTCGATCCGGCCCACGAGCGTCTGGGCGCTTCTTGGTTCGATCCTCAGGACGTACACCGCGCGCCCGGCGACGCGGGCGTTCGGCCCGAGCGTGATCCGCGTCGTGGGCGAGATGGCCGCCAGGCCCTGCCTGGCCACCTGGAGCGGGTCGAGCATCCCAACCGGCGAATCGGGCCGCGCGGGGGGCGTGACCGGTCCGAGGTGGGTGGCAACGAAGGATCGGGAGTCCCAGGCCCAGGCCTCGGCGCTGCGGCCCGTCCGCCGAACCGTCAGCGAGATCTCCGCCCCGGGCAACAGCTCGGCCACCCGATAGCCGTCCCCGGAGCTCCACAACCGGACCCGGTGGTCGCCGTTGACGGCGTC
>DASWCX010000330.1:0-1839 GCA_036395815.1 Actinomycetota bacterium
CTTCGCATCGCCCCTCCTTCGAGCTGGGAGTTGGCCAATCATGGACCAGCCATTTCGGGCTAGCAAATCCGACATATGGGCGTTCGCACCGGATCGGCCAGAGGGGAGCCCCGGAGTGGCCCCTCAACCTTGGCCAAGTGACGGCAGTCCTCGTTCGGCCCTCTGACTCCCGTCCCGCCAGACACTACGCTAGCCTGCCCGGCCGAGGCGACCGCAAAGTGCCGACGGCCGAATGCGAGGCACGGAGCGCGTTATGGTTCCGGGCCGTCTAACCCCATATCTCCCCATAACGTCGAGTGTCCACAGGCCCTAGTCTGGATCGGGTTCGGCGGGCAGGCGGTAGACGCCTCTCGACTCCTTGGCCACCAGGCCTTCCCGGGCCGCACGGGCCAGCGCGGCGAGCAGGTGCTTCCTGATGTCCCGCTGGGTGAACGGATCGAGGTAGCCGCGCTTCAGTGCGAGGTCCTGGATCACGGTCCAGTGAAGGGGCGTCCGCTCCTCGCGGAGAACCGTGAGCGCGGCCTCCAGATACTCCACGGCGGCCCGCCGTCAGAGGCGGTGGGCCTCCGGGATGATCGCCTGGCCTATCAGCTCCACCATCGACCAGTCGAACACGGCGAAGGGCAGCGACGCGGCGGCCACGATGATCTCTTCCACCCCCAGCTCGGCGAACCGCGCCATCCGCTTCAGGCAGTCCTCTGGCGTGCCGGTCAGCGTGTCCCGCGCGTACTCCTCGAGCCTCACCTCGTCCAGCGACCCTCCGGGGGCCCATCGCTGGAGCGCCCGGTACCGTTCGGTCAGGTCCCGTTCGTCCCTGCCCACCAGCGTGGACAGCCCGACCGACCGCCGAACGTCTTCAGGCTCCCGCCCCACGGCCCGGCAGATCCCCTCCAGTGCCCGGATCCGTTGGGCGTAGGCCTCTGGCGTGATCCGCCACACCACGTTCCAGCCCGCCGCGTGGCGGACCACCAGGCGCAGCAGCCGCTCGCCGCCCTTGCCCCCCACCCAGATGGGCGGGCCTCCATCCTGAACGGGCCTGGGGTGGTTGTATGCCCCCGCCAGGTGGACGTACGTGCCCTCCAGGTCGACCGGGCCCTCGCCGAACAGGGCGGCCACCGCCCGAACCGTCTCCTCGAGCATCGAGAATCGATCCCCCGTCGACCCGAACGAGTACCCGAAGGCTTCGAACTCCCGCTCGTACCACCCCGCGCCGAGCCCGAGGTCGAACCGCCCGCCGCTCAGCAGGTCGATGGCGGTGGCCATCTTCGCCACGATCCCGGGATGCCGGAACGGCGCGCACGCCACCAGCGTCCCGAGCCGGACCCTTTCCGTCGTCACGGCCAGGCCGGCCAGCGCGGTGAAGGGCTCGACCGATCCGAGCGGCGTGGCCGGGCCTCCGTACCTCGCGAGGTCCAGGAAGAAGTGGTCCGAGATCCAGATCGAATCGAACCCCAGGGCATCCGCCCTGCGCGCCGCGTCGACCACCCCCGGCCACGTAACCTCTTCGGCATCGGGGAACGAGAAGTCGTAATGAGGCAGCGCCAGCCCGACCCGCATCGTGCGGTCAATCCTACCGGGCGGGGGACGACCCTCCCGAGGTGGAGGTCAAAGCCCGCCCCAGGGACAGATCGGGGTGGATCTCGTCGATCTGGCGTTGGAGTCGATCGATGTTCCGTCGGCTGGGCGCCATCCGAGTCAACGCGAGCAATGACAACGCCAAGGCGACCGGATACATCCAGATGTGCCCGGTGATCCAGACGCCTACGAATCCCCAGAGGGCGATCGACACCGACAGGCCGACCCCAATGAAGAAGACCGCACGATAGATGGTGATCAGGC
>DASWCX010000331.1:0-3399 GCA_036395815.1 Actinomycetota bacterium
GAAGGGACCAAGGCCGGCTCCACGCCCCGCTCCCGGAGCGCCCGGGCCGTCCCCTCCCCAACGGCGGCGACGTTCGCCTCCATCCGGCCCAGCCCCGCGCGGGCCAGGGCCTCGACCCCCGCGCGGCTGGTGACCACCAGCCACGAGAACCGTCCTTCGGCCAGCCCGACAACGGACCGGGCCAGCTCCTCGTGGTCCTCCGCCGGGTGAAGGTCGATGGTCGGCGCCGCGACGGCGGTCGCCCCTCGCTCGCGGAGGAGCCGGCCGAGCTCGCCCCCCTGCCCGAGGGGACGCGTCACCAGCACCACCCGGCCCTCCAGCGACCGGGTCACGACCCGCCCCGAACCTCGGCCAGGATGGCCTCCGCCCCACCGGCCCGGAGGATCGACGCCACCTCGTCGGCCACCTCGACCGGCGACCCGGCCTCCGCCTGAGCCCAGATAAGGTCGCTGCCATCGGGGCGGATCACGACGGCCAACATCCTGACCCCGTCCTCCCGCCGCTCGGCGTAGGCGCCGAGCGGCAGCGCGCACCCTCCGCCCAGCATGGCCATCACCGCGCGCTCGGCCTCGAACGCCGCCCGGCTGCGGTCGTGATCGAACCGGTGGCACACGTCGAGCACGCCGTCGTCCCCGGCCCGAGCCTGCACGGCCAGCGCCCCCTGCCCCGGCGCCGGCACCATCTCCTCCAGCGGCAACGGGGTGGCCCTCGGCGGATCGATCCCCAGCCGGGCCAGGCCTGCCGCGGCCAGCACCAGGGCGTCCACCTCGCCGGCTTCGAGCTTGGCCAGCCTGGTGTCGACGTTGCCCCTGATGTCCCGAACGGAGACGTCCGGCCGGGACCGGAGGAGCTGGGCCCGCCGCCGCAGGCTCGACGTCCCCACCACGTTCCCGGCTTCGAGCGGGCCATTCCTCGTCACCAGGACGTCGAACGGAGCGGCCCGTTCGGGAACCGCGGCCACCACCACGCCCTCGGGATCCTGGGATGGAAGGTCCTTCGCCGAATGGACGGCCAGGTCGACGTCTCCCCGGCCCAGCGCCGCCACGATCTCGGCCACGAACAGGCCCTTGACCCCGGCCGGTGAGGAGTCGGAGGCCGCGCCCCGATCGCCCGAGGTGATCATGGGCACCAGCTCCGACTCCACGCCGAGGGCGGCCAGCCGATCGGCCACCTCGCGCGCCTGGGCCAGGGCGAGCCGGGACCGCCGGGTACCGATTCGAAGCTTCACCGCCGTCAGTCCTGCGGGGGGGGCTCCAGGCCGAACAGGTCGGCCAGGGCCCGCGCCCGGCCCACCCCCGAAGAGCGGTCCTTCAGCCGGACGATGGGGTCGTGCAGGAGCTTCGCAACGACGCCTTGCGCCAGGGCCACCGCGGTCTCGCGGTCGCGATCGGAGAGGGCCGACAGACGAGGTCCCAGGCGCGCCAGCTCGGCGGCGAGGGCCCGCTCCCCCCGGTCCCGGAGCGCCTGGATCAGCGGCGCCAGCCGTGCCGCCCGGCGCCAGGCCTCGAACCGGTCGACCTCCTCGGAGACGATGGCCCTGGCCGCTTCGACCTCCTCGGCCGGCTCGGCGGGCCGCCGCAGCAGGACCTCCTCCTTGATGTGGTCCAGGTCGGCCAGGGCCATGCCGGGAACCTCGGCCACCCGGGGATCCACGTCCCGGGGAACGGCAAGGTCGAGGAAGAACAGCCGGGAGGCACGATCCCCGCGCAGGCGCATGGCCACCTCGACGACTCGCCGCCCGATCACGACCTGCGGCGCGCCGGTCGAGCTCACCACGAGGTCCGCGCCGGCGATGGCGTGCGCCAGCCGGTCGAGCCCGTCGGACTCGGCCTCCACGCTCGCGGCGAGCCTTCGGGCCCGGTCCAGGTTTCGGCTGACCACCCGGATCGGCCCGAAGCCGCGCCGGCGCAGCTCGGCCGCGGCCAGCGAGGCCATCCCTCCGGCCCCCACCACCACCGCCGGATGGCCCCGAGGTGGGCCCATGGTCCGTTCGGCCAGGTCGAGGCCGGCGGCGACGAAGGCGGCCGGGGAGGCCGAGATCGAGGTCTCGGCCCGGGCCCGGCGGCCGGCCCGGATGGCCCCGCGGAACAGCGCCGAGAGCATCGGCCCCACGGCCCGTTCGGCCTGGGCCCTGGCGAAGGCCTGCCGCACCTGGGTGAGGATCTGGGGCTCGCCGAGCACCACCGAGTCGATCCCCGCGGCCACCGAGAACAGGTGCTCGGTGGCGTCGGCCTCGTAATGGGAGTACAGCGGCTCGGCGAAGTCCTCCATGGCGATCTCGCGCGACTCGGACAGGAACCGCTTCAGCTCCTGGAAGCCCGAGTGGTAGCTGGCCACATGGGCGTACACCTCGACGCGATTGCAGGTGGACAGCAGGACACCCTCGGTCACCGCATCCGACTCGAGCAGACGCCGGTAGGCCTTCGGGTCGTCGTCGCCGGTGAAGGCCAGGCGCTCCAGCACCTCCACGGACGCCCGGCGATAGGAGACCCCCAGGGCGAGGATCGGCATCGGCTAGTGCACCGGCTCGAGCGGAAGCCCCGCCCTGGAGCCCTTGACGGCCTCCAGCGCGGCCTTCCGCTGCTCGTAGTAGGCGAGGATCTGAAGCTCGATCGAGAGGTCGACCTTCCGAACGCTGACCCGTTCGGGCACGGCGATCACCGCGGGGGCGAAGTTCAGGATCGAACGGATGCCGGCGGCGACCATCCGGTCGGCCACCTCCTGCGCGGCCGCGGCGGGAGTGCAGATCACGCCGATGGCCACGTCGTCCCGACGCACGATCTCGGGCAGGTCGTCGACGTGCTCGACCGTGAGGTCGCCGATCCGCTCTCCGATCTTCGGCGCGGCGGCGTCGACCACGGCCACGATGCGGAACCCGCGCTCGGAGAACCCGTGGTAGTTCGACAGGGCATGCCCGAGGTTGCCGGCCCCCGCGATCACCACCGGCCAGTCCTGGGTGAGCCCGAGCTCGCGCCGCATCTGGTGGATGAGGTAGGCGACGTCGTAGCCGACCCCCCGGGTCCCGTAAGAGCCGAGGTAGGACAGGTCCTTGCGAACCTTCGCCGAATTGACCCCGGCGGCCTCGGCCAGCTGCTCCGAGGAGATGGTGGCCGCGCCGTTCTCCGCCATCTCCACCAATCCCCGGAGGTACACCGGAAGCCGCCCCACCGTGGCCTCGGGGATGGAGCGCTCTCTCATGAAGGGGTAACGGCTCCCGTCACGAAGGAGATTCTACCGGGGGCGGGAGTGGACCGCACAAAGTCACAAGCTCAACTCCAGACACGCGGGATGCGTGCGCCGCTCAACGGTTGAATAGCCAGCCTCTAGCCGGACAGATGGAACGCGTAGAGGTTCTTGTCGAAGGAGCCGACGTAGACCCAGCCGTTCGCCACGGCCGGC
>DASWCX010000332.1:0-8067 GCA_036395815.1 Actinomycetota bacterium
CCACCTCGAGGACGTGCTGGCCGGCGCCGACGCGAGGCTGGACGCCGAAACCCTCGATGCGATCGACCAGATCGTCCCGCCGGGCGTGGTCCTGAACGAGGTCGACCGCGGGTGGACGCCGCCGTGGATGGAGGCCGCGGCCCGCCGGCGCTGAGGTAGCCGGTCCGGCGCTCCGGTGAAGGTTGTTCGCGGACTCAGCGGCTGCCGGCCGCCCCGAGCCCGGCCGTTGACCCGTCGAACAGAAGTTCCATCTGCTCGGAGGGGGCCAGATCGAGCTCGGCACGAAGAAGGTCCCGGTACCGGACGAACTGACGGATGGCCTCGCCAGCGTTCCCCTCGGCCAGGTAGGCGTTGATCAGGCACCGGTGCGCGCTCTCGCGGAGCGGCTCGGCGGCCACCGCGGCGAGCCCGGACTCTACGGCCTCGGCGAACCTTCCCGACGCCGCCATGAGCCTGCTCAGCGCCTCGAGGGCGTGCAGCTGGAGCTGGCGGAACCGCTCCCGCTCGAACACCAGCCAGTCCTCGTACCATCCGGGCAGCAGGTCGGCCGGCCCGGTCATCCGGCGGGCCTCCTCCGGGCTGGCCACCACTGCCCCACGAAGCACCGCCGTCGCCCGCTCGGCCATCTCGCGGGCGTCCACGACCACCCCCGCAGAGAGCCGGAGGTGACTGTGCGACGCCTCGACCAGCGGGAACGGAAGGCGCCGGAGCCGCCAGAGGGCGGACCGAAGGTTGGCCGAGGCTCGCTCGTCGGCCGATTCCGGCCACAACAGGCCGGCGGCGTACGTCCGGAGCATGGGCCGGTCGTGGAGCGCGAGCAGGGCGATCACCCGTTGGGCGGCACTCGGCAGCGATATGACCCGACCATCGAGCCGAAGCTCGAATCCGCCAAGCAGGCGGATCTCGACGCGAGGCACGGGGGGGACATTCTGGAAGGCGCCTGCGGAAGCCCGTTCCAGGGGAAGCGACACCGGTCTCTTCCTTTCGCTGCTCCCCGCTGGCACCACCGGCGAGCGGAGAAGGGGCGGAAGCGTCGTCCGTCGAATGGAGGTCAGTGACCCCAGGGGAAGCTCGCGGTTCCCGCGAGGGCGAGAACGGCGAGGGAAAGCATCATCACGATCCCGGTCAGCAAGCGCTTCACGTGTTTCACCTCCTCCCAATAGCCATCGGGGGCTGATGCTACTCGGTGACTTGACGACGAGTCAAGAAAGACTGTTAATGCCGGGACAAAGCGAGTAAGGTGAGCACAATGCTGGAACGCGACCTGGGCAAACGATTCCGGAGCCTCCGCCTCGCGGCCGGATTGAGCGGGACGGCGGTGGCCGCCCCCCGGTACACGGTGAGCTACGTCAGCCAGATCGAGGCCGGACGGCGGCGGCCCTCCCCCGAAGCCCTCGAGTACTTCGCCCAGCGGCTCGGAGTCTCCCCCGCGTACCTTGCCACGGGCGTTCCAGAGGACCTGGAGCCGGAGCTCAAGTACCGCCTCGAGGAGGCCCGCACGGACCTGCGGGAGGCCCGCCCGGACGAGGCCGAGACCGTTGCTCGCGAGGTGCTGGCTCAGGCGGACGGATACGGGCTCGACCGGCTGGCGGCGCGAGCCAGGGTGGTCCTGGGGGAGGCCCTGGCGCTCGAGGGGCGGGTTCGCGAGGCGATCGACGCGTTCGAGGCCGCGCTGGAGGGCCCCCTCGCCGAACGGGAGGCCGCCACGGCCATGGCCGACCTCGCCGACGCCTACCGCACGGTGGGCGACCTCACGTACGCCGTCGACATCGTCGAGTCGTTCCTGGGGCGAAGCGATCGGTCGCCCCTCGATCCCGCCGTGGTGGCCCACCTGCAATCGGTTTTGATCTCGATCTACTTCGAGCGGGGCGACGTCGTCCGGGCCGAGCGGGCGGCGAACCGAGCCCTGCTGGCCGTGAACGAGGACACCCCGCCGCACGTTCGGGCGGTGGCCTTCTGGAACGCCAGCCGGGTGCTGGCCGAGACGAGGCGGTGGGACGAGGCCCTGGAGCTCGCGACCCGCGCTCGGATCCTGATCGAGGAGTCGGAGGACCGTCGCCGGCTCGCTCAACTGCACAACGCGTACGCGTTCATCTGCCTGGAGACGGAGCCGCCCCGGACCGTCGAGGCGGCCGAACACCTCGAGGCGGCCGAGCGGCTGCTCCTCCAGGCCGGGGCCCCCGGTGACCTGGCCTACGTGTACACCGAACAGAGCCGGCTGGCCCTGCTGGAGGGGCGGCCCGAGGATGCGTTCGCTCACGCCGAACGGGCCCTGATCCATGCGTCCTCGGACGACCTCGAGCGGGCCCGGAGCCTGTTCCTCAGGGGCCGAGCGCTGGGCGCGCTCGGCAGGCAGCTCGAAGCCCGCGCGACCCTGCTGGAAGCCGCCACGGTGTTCGAGAAGCACGGGGCCCGACAGCAGCAGGCGTCCTCCTGGCGAGAGATCGGCGAGCTCGACCTGGCGACCGGCGACGTCGACGGCGCGGTGGAGGCCCTGCGATCGGGCCTCCGGGCCCTCGACCCCTACCGGTCGAGGGCATGAGCCCGCCCATTGGAGTGGTTCCGCCCGCGGAAGGGGGAAGGTCGATGACGGGATGCCCGATCTGTGGCTCGACGAACATCGTCGTGGCGACGGTCGACGGGATCCAGAGGGCCACGTGCTCCGCGTGCGGGGCGACGTGGGATCAGCGTGGGAGCAAGCAGAGATCGATCCGGCCCGGCAGGCTCCGTGGGGCACGCCGGTGGAGGGGCGGCCTGGCCATCCTTCCATAAGCCTCGGAGCCCCGGGTCCCAGACCCGGGTCCGACGCGCCGCCTTGGGGGCGGTGGAACCCGAGGTCACACACGAGCGGCGGGGACGCTCGGGCCGGCCTCATCGGACAGGACGCGGGCGGCGGAACGGCGGGGGGCCAGTCGGGCGAGCATGGCCGCGGCCAGGAACAGGATCCCGGACCCCGCGAAGGCCACCCGGACCCCGAGACGCTGGCCGATCAAACCGCCGGCCAGCGCGCCGACCAGGAAGGCACCGTCGAGGACGGCCTCAAGCGCCGCCAGCACCCGGCCCCGGATCGCGTCGGGCACCCGTTCCTGGAGCAGCGACTCGTAGAAGACCGTCCCGCTGCCGTTCCCGATCCCCGCCAGGAACCACAGCAGGAGCACCGGGGACAGCATCCGCTGCTGCGAGGCCACCAGGACGGCGAACCCCACCAGCACGAGGCTCATGCCGAACAGGCGCTCCCGGGCCCACCGTCGTGCGGCGGCCGGCGCGGCCAGCGATCCAAGCACCATCCCCACCCCCCAGGCTCCCCCGACCAGGCCGAGGGCGTCCGGGCGGCGGCCGAGGGTTCGAAGGATGAACAGCGGCTCCAGGGGAGCCTTGACCGCGGAGGCCAGCATGACCACGGCCAGCGCGGCGAAGACCCAACGCACCAGGGGGGTGTCCCTGATGTAGCGGATGCTCTCCCCCAGGGCTCGATGGGCGCGTTCGACCGGGGCGGCGGCCAGCACTATCGGGACGTGGGCCCGCCCCACCAGGACCGCCGAGAGGGCGAACGACCCCGCGTTCAAGGCGAACGCCGGAGCCACTCCCAACCGGGTCACCAGCAGCCCGCCGAGGATGGGGCCGGCCATCACCGCGACGTGGAAGGTGGTCGACACCAGCGCGTTGGCCGCCACCAGGCTTTCCTTGGGAACCAGGTTCGGAAGCGAGGCCTGGAAGCTGGGCTGGAAGAGGCCGCCGAACAGCCCCAGGCAGAACGCCACCGCGTACAGGTGGACCCGGGACGTCGACCCGCCCACCAAAAGCGACGCCACCGCCAGCGCGCGAAGGATGTCGGCCGTCATCATGAGCCGCTTTCGAGACAGCCGGTCCACCAGCGGGCCCCCCAGCGCCCCGACCGCCATGGACGGAGCCACCTGGAGGATCAGGAGGAACGCGAACGATTCCGGCCCTCCCCCCCGCTGGCTCAGGCTGGTGGCCACCGCGAGCGAGTACACCCAGTCGCCGAAGTTCGACGCCGCCTGCGCCCTCCACAAACGCATGAAGTCCCGGTGGCGCCGGAGCTCGAGGAACTGGCCGGCGCCGGATGGGATGAGCCGGGAATGGCACAGCCGGTGCAGGGCCACGGCTGCTCCGATGGCGATGCAGATGTCCCCCGCGCTGAACACGTTGTGGAAGGGGAGGGGCGCGGGGATGGCGAAGACGTCGCCCAGGAACGCGAGGCGCGGGGCCGGCACCACCGCCGAGTTCTGGAACAGGCCGTGGGCGCTGGCCAGGCCGGCCGTCGAGAACGCCGAGGGGAGGACGGGCATCACGCCGCCATTGGCCGCGATGGCCAGCAGGTTGATCGAGCCGCCCAGCCCCACCAGCGAGATCCCGGGGACCCGGGCATTGGCCACCACGAAGCCCCCGGCCAGAACGTAGGACCCGATGTGGAGCACGGCGTGATACCAGGCCGCACCCTGAGGGGCCAGCCAGAAGGCCACGACCTGGAGTGTGGCGGCCAGGGCCAGCATCCACACGGCTCGGAGCCTGAGCTGGGCCAGGTCGGCGAGCCGTCCTCCCGTCACCGGGACCGACAGGACGCAGACGAGGAAGAACACGACGACCAGCACGAGTCCGCTCCAGACCGCCGAAGGAGTCCGGCGCCCTGGATATCGGGATATAGCCTCCGGTCCTTGAGGTCGACCGGGGTCCGGCCGACTGCCCCGAGCCCCCCGGTGGGGTTCAACCTCGGCCGGTCGATTGTCGATATCTGAACGGACATCACGGCCAGTGGCGAGAACACCAAGGGTTCGAAAGGAGGTGGGAGGATGAAGGCTCGGGTTTACCGGCTGGGCCTCGCGCTTTGCGCGCTCGGGCTGCTCGTTGCGGTCATGGGCGCCGGCAAGAAGTGGTAGCCGCCAGCGCGGGGGACGGGCCTGCCCGCCGGGCACGCTGGACGCTCGAGGTTACGATCTCCCCGGTTGTTCCGGCCTCCAGGAAGCGCTGGTAGGGATGAAGAAGCTCTCCCCGGTCCATGTCTACGTCGCCATCGTCTCGGCCCTCGGGCTGGGCGTGTTCGGCGCGCTCATGGCGACCGGCCATTTCGACCACATCCTTTCCGCCCGGTCCGTGGTATTCGCCGTGTTCGTGGTGCTCGGCGAGCTGATCCCCATCACGGTTCCCCGGAACGGGGAGGAGGACCAGATCACCACGTCAACCGCGTTCTCCCTGGCGCTGCTGCTGACCGCGGGCATCCTTCCAGCGGTCCTCGCCCAGGTGGCCAGCTCGGTGATCGCGGACCTCCTCCGGCGCAAGCCCCTGTGGAAGGCCAGCTTCAACGCGGCTCAGTACGAGCTGTCGCTGTGCGCCAGCGCCGGGGTGCTGGTGCTGCTGACCGGCCACCCGCAGATCGCGGGCGGCCACGCCCTCGGTGCAGGCAACCTGCCTGCCGTCCTCGCCGCGGGGACGGCGTTCTTCATGGTGAACACCTGCCTGACCGGGACCGCGCTGGCCCTGGCCCAGGGGGTGCCCCTGGCCGCGTACCTCCGCCGGGACCTGATGTTCCAGGGCTCGACCGACGGCGTCCTCCTGGCGCTGGCTCCGATCGTCGTCCTCGCCTCCCAGACCTCGCTGGTGATGGTCCCGCTGATCGCCGTGCCCATGGTGGCCGTGTACAAGAGCGCCATGGTCTCGCTGGAGAACGCCGCCCTGGTCCGCCGGCTGGAGGAGTCGCTGGCCGACGTCAGGGAGATGAACCGATTGAACGAGCACCAGGCCCTCCACGATGCCCTCACCGGCCTCCCGAACCGATCGCTGTTCCTGGACCGGGTGGCTCAAGCCATCCGGGTGGCGCATCGGGACGGCGAGGGGCTGGCGCTGCTGATCATCGACCTCGACCGGTTCAAGGACATCAACGACACGCTCGGGCATCACGACGGGGACCTGCTCTTGCAGCAGATCGGCCAGAGGCTGGAGGCCACCTTCCGCGACAGCGACACCATCGCCCGGCTGGGCGGCGACGAGTTCGGCGTTCTCGCTCCCGCCGTGACCGGCGGGGAGCCGGCCATCCGCGTCGCCGACCGGATCCGAGCGACCTTCGAGGCCCCGTTCGAGGTCGAGGGGTTGCCCCTGTACGTGGAGGCCAGCATCGGGATCTCCCTGTATCCCGAGCACGGGGCCGACGCCGACACCCTGATCCAGCGCGCGGACCTGGCGATGTACGTGGCGAAGAGCGGGAGCTTGGGGCTCCAGGTCTACGCGACGAAGTACGACCAGCACAGCCGGAGCCGGCTCGCCCTGCTGGGAGAGCTGCGCCGGGCCATCGACGAGGGACAGCTGATCCTGCACTACCAGCCGAAGGTGAACCTGGAGACGGGAACGATTGCCGGTGTGGAGGCCCTGCTGCGGTGGCAGCATCCCAATCGGACGCTGATCCCTCCCGACGAGTTCATCCCGTTCGCCGAGCACACCGGCCTGGTCAGGCCGCTCACCCTGTTCGTCATCGACGCCGCGCTCCGCCAGGCCCACGAGTGGCGTTTGGCCGGCCTGGACCTGAACGTCGCGGTCAACCTGTCCGCACGCAACGTGATCGATCCGCAGCTCCCCGGTGACGTCTCCCGCGCCCTGGAGCGGTGGGGCGTGCCGCCGCAGCGGCTGGAGCTCGAGATCACCGAAAGCGCGCTGACCGGCGAGCCGGTTCGGGCCATGGAAGTGCTGACCCGGCTGAACGACATGCAGGTGGCCCTGTCTCTGGACGACTTCGGGACGGGCTACTCGTCCCTGGCCTCGATCCGGCGCCTGCCCGTGGACGAGATCAAGATCGACCGGTCCTTCGTCATGCACATGGCCTCGGTCGAGAGCGACGCGGTGATCGTGCGGTCCACCATCGATCTGGGGCACAACCTGGGCCTGCGGGTGGTGGCCGAAGGGGTCGAGACCCGGGCGATCTGGGACCTCCTGGCCGAGCTCGAGTGCGACGTGGCCCAGGGATACTTCCTGAGCCACCCCCTGCCGCCGGCCGACGTGGCCCGGTGGATCCGGGACTGGGGACGGAGCCGGAACGGAGAGGATCACAGCCCCGGCCTGGCTCCCGCCGGAGCGGGCGCCACTGACGGAGCGACGGCCATCCCGTCGCTGGTTCCGCAGATCGAGGAGTGACCCGGCCCCAAGGGTGTCCCCAAATGGCCGGTTTGGAGCTAGTCGGGAGACGGCAGCACGAACCGCATCGTGGTTCCCGCCCCGGGACGGCTGCTGGCGGAGATCTCCCCGCCGTGGGCTTCGACCAGGCTCCGGGCGATGGCCAGTCCGAGGCCGGCGCCGCCTGAGTCGGCGGCCTTGACGAATCGATCGAACACCCGGGGCAGGGCGTCGGGCGCGATCCCGGTGCCCGTGTCCTCGACGGAGAACGCGACGGCTCCGCCCTCGGCCTCCTCGGCCGCCACCACGACTGAGCCTCCGCGCGGCGTGTGCTGCAACGCGTTCCGCAGCAGGTTCGAGATGACCTGCCCGATGCGGACGGGGTCGACGTCCAGCTCGGAAAGCCCAGCCGCCACCCGGAGCTCGACGCTCACGCCCGCAGCCTCAGCCGTGGAGCGAAAGGCCGCCACGGCCTCTCTGGCCAGGTCCGCCGGATCCGCCGGCTCGCGGTGCAACCGCAGCGCGCCCGCCTCCGCGGTGGACAGCGTCTGGAGGTCGTCCAGGAGCCGGGACATCACCCGGATCTCCTCCACGACGGGCTCGAGGTGGGCGTGATCGGGAGGATACAGACCGTCGAGGATCCCCTCGGCGTTCCCCTGGATCACCGACAGCGGGGTTCTGAGCTCGTGGGCGATGTCGGCGAGCAGATCGCGTCGCTGCTTCTCGTTCGCCTCGAGCCGCCCGGTCATGGCGTTGAACGCACGGGCCAGGCGGCGCATCTCGCCGGGCCCTCGCTCGTCGACCCGAACCGCGTAGTCGCCGGCTGCCACGCGGTCGGCCGCCTCCATCAGATCGCCCATCGGCCGAGCCATGCGCCGGACGGCCCGCCCGATCGCGACGAAGGCGACGAACAATGCCAGGCCGAGGATCGCCACGGGCGCACCGAAG
>DASWCX010000333.1:0-4954 GCA_036395815.1 Actinomycetota bacterium
AACCGGAAGTACCTGGACCGCAGCGACAGACTCTCCAGGAACGCCCGCACGGCGTCCTCGTCGTCCCGGCGGACCGGACGGACCCGGACGGTGGAGCCGTCCCGGAGCACCACGTCCGCCACGCGGTGCTCCGGATAGGCCCGGGGCGGGGGTCCGTGCGGCTGTTCGGCTGCCGACCCCGGCCTCACCCCGCGCTCCACAGGGCCGGCTTGACGATCATGAAGAACAGGACGGCCATCGTGAGCGCGAGGGCCACAAAGCCCATCCACCGGGCCCGGGCCGCCACCGGTCCGTATTCGGCTGCCGCGGCCTGGTCCCCGGGGTCGCTGGCCACCCGTTCGGCCAGGGCGATCTGGCGCCGGATCACCGGCGCATAGAGGCCCACGGCGAAGACGACGGTGACGACGTAGACGGCGATCCCGGTGAGCAGCCAGGCGGTGTGCAGGAACCTGAGCTTGATCAAGAGGATCAGCGCGGTGCCGGTGAGGGCCTGAACCATGAACGCCGGTGTGGCCAGGTGGTTGTCGACCCAGCTCACCGTCTCCAGCACGAACGCGCGGAGCTCAGGCCCCATCCGCTCGCCGCGAGCCAGCCACATCCCGTAGGTGAGGGTCGGGCCCACGGCGGCGACCGCCCCGACGACGTGCAGGAACAGGAACACCTGGATCCAGGTCGAGCGGGTCACCCGGCCACCATCCTCCTAGCTTGCCGCAGTTCGATCGGCTCTGCCCGTGGAGGAGCGAGGACCGCCCGGCCGGCCAGCGAGACCTCGCGGCGCTCTCCTGGTCCCATCGTCGCCACCTCCCCGGCCAACCCGATCCTGATCGGAGCGGCCACGCCCGGCCGTGTGGCCACCCGCAGCCAGTCCGGCTCGATCTCGATGCCGACCCGGTGGCCGCGGTAGTGAACCTCGAAGGCCAGGCTGGAGACCTCCTCCGGCAGGAGCGGATTCACCCACAGGACGTCCCCACGGGTCTCGATGCCTCCGTAGCCCCGTTTGACCATGTCCACGGTTCCGGCCATCGCCCCGAGGTGGATGCCCTCCGCCGTGGTCCCCCCCTGGACGTCGCCGATGTCGCTTCCCAACGCGTCCATGAAGAACGCCCAGGACCGGCGGCGATCGATCCGGGACAGAACCCAGGAGTGGACCACCTGCGACAGCGTCGACCCGTGCGAGGTCCTCCGGAGGTAGTACTCCGTGTTCCGGGGGATGTCCACCGCCGGGTCGAACGGATACCCCAGCCGGGCGAACAGCTCCCGCAGCTCGTCGGGAGACAGCAGGTAGAACAGCATGAGCACGTCCGCCTGCTTCGAGAGCTTGTACCTGTTCGGCGTGTCCCCTTCGGCCTCCAGGATCCTGTCGAGCCGCTGGAGGTTTCCGTACCGTTCGACGTAGCCGACCCAGTCGAACTCCTCGAGGTCCTCCCAGCCCTCGAACTGGCTGATGATCCCGTCGCCGTCGAACGGGACGAACATCCTGCGGCTGATCCGCTCCCACCGGCCCAGCTCCCCTTGGGTCAGGCCGATCTCCGCGATCAGCTCCTGCCGGTGGTGGGGGGGCAGCGACTCCAGCACGTCCAGGGCCCGGATCAGGACCCAGACGGCCATCACGTTCGTGTACGCGTTGTTGGCGAGGCCGGGTTCCTTCGCGTCCGGATAGGCCTCGTGGTATTCGTCGGGACCCATCACGCCGCGGATCTCGTAGCGGCTCCGGCTCCGGTCGTACGTGGCCATGCTGGCCCAGAACCTGGCGATGTCGAGGATCATCGGCCCGCCCCGGAACCGCAGGAACTCGAGGTCGGCGGTGACCTGGTAGTGCTGCCACGCGTTGTACGCGATGGCGATCCCGACGTGGCGCTGGAGGTGGGAGTTGTCCGGCAGCCACCGCCCCGAGCGGGGGTTCAGGTGCAGGACCTGGCTCTCCTCCCTGCCGTTGCTGCCGCTCTGCCACGGAAACATCGCGCCCTCCCGGCCAACCTCCCTGGCCGCCCACCGGGCCTCCGGGAGCCGGCGGAACCGGTAACCGAGGAGGGATCGGGTCAGCACCGGCAGGCGAAGGTTCAGGAACGGGAAGATGAACAGCTCGTCCCAGAACACGTGCCCCCGGTAGGCCTCCCCGTGCAGCCCGCGGGCCGGAACGCCCGCGTCGAGGTCGATGGTGTTCGCCGAGACGGTCTGGAGCAGGTGGAAGACGTGCAGCCGAAGGACCAGCTGCGCCCACTCCGTGGCCTGGATGCGCGTGTCGAACCGACGCCACAGGTGGTCCCACGCCAGCTCGTGCCCCGCCAGATGCCGGTCGAAGCTCGGGGCCCGGTGCGCCCACGACGCCGCCTCCTCGGCAGGCTCGTCGATGGCGTGGTCGCGGGAGGAGTACAGGGTGACCACCTTCTCCACCGTGGCCGGCAGACCCTGTTCGAGGTCGAGGTCGAGGTCGTGGCCGACGAACCCCGGTTCCCGGACCAGGGCCCGCCTCGCCGGGATCACCTCGTCGCCGTGAAGGACTCTGGTCCGGGCGGCCTCCGCGATCCGGAGGTGCGATCCGCGGGTCTCGACCTCGAGCACGACGGTCTCCCCGTCGACCGGCCGGGCGTCCAGGGGGACCAGGTGGTCGCCCCGGAGCGCCCGGTACCGGGGGACCCCCGCGTTCTGGACGGTGCCATCGAGTGCCGATCGCACCTTCAGCCGGCCCGACCAGTTCTCCGCCACGAACGTGCTCTCCAGCCCGGCCAAGTGAGGCTCATGCATGCTCACGAACCTGCGCTGGGTGAGGCGGGTGACCCGACCGGCCCGGTCCCGGAACCGGACGCGCCGGACGAGCAGCCCCCTTCGGAGATCCAGCTCCTGGCGGTGGCCCAACACTTCGACCTTCCGAAGATCGAACCAGCTCCCGCGGGGCTGGCGGAACGACAGCACCAGCCAGTTCGGCAGGTTGACCAGGTCCTCGTTCTCCACCTGTCGGCCGGCCACCTCGGTGACCAGCCGGCTGTATCCGCCGGCAAGGTAGGTTCCCGGGTAGTGGATGCCGTCCGCCCTCGATTCCGGAGCCGCTCCGCGGGTGGCGAAGTACCCGTTGCCCAGGGTGCACAGGGCCTCCCGGAGCCCCTCGCGGTCGGGCTCGAAGCCCGAGTACTTCAGGGTCCAGGTGTCCACGCCGCCCCCTCGGCGCTCTCGGCCAGCGTCGCTAGGAGCGCCGCCACCTCCGCGGTGTCGGCCAGCGAGTAGTGGGCGACGGTCGGTCGCTCGTCGTCCTCGCCCCTCACCACGAAGGCCAGCCCCCGGTCGCCGACGGCGCGGAAGGCGTCCTCGTCGGTCTCGTCGTCGCCGATGTAGGTCGGAACGACGTCCTCGCCGTCCAGCCCGAGCGTCTCCAGCAGGAACCCCAGCGCCTTCCCTTTGTCCCACGGGATGCCCGGCCTCAGCTCGAACACCTTCTTCCCTCCGGTCTTGCGCAACTCTGGATGTACGGCTGCGGTCCGGTCGACGACCGCCTCGATCTCCAGAACATGCGATTCGTCCACCTGCCGGTAGTGCACGGCGATGGCGAACCTCTTCCGTTCGACCCGGGCCCCCGGGATGCCGGCCACCCCGGCGCGGAGTTCCGCTTCGGCCTGGTCCAGGGCTGGGAGGAGGTCGGCCGCGTTCTGGTGGCGCTCCCCGTTGGGGCCCGCGATGTCGAAGCCGTGGCTGCCGGCGTACCAGATCCCCGGGAGGCCGACCATGGCCCGCACGTCGTTCAGGTCGCGCCCGCTGATCACCGCGACCGGTCGCGTGGCTGCCAGACGCTCCAGCGCCTCACGGGTGGCCGGAGGGAGGAGCGCGTCCGCCGGGTCGTCGACGATCGGCGTCAGGGTCCCGTCGTAGTCGAGGAAGACGGCGACGCGCTTGCTCCTCGTGCGGTCCGCGATCTCCTCCCGGTGGGCCAGGGCCGGCGGCAGCTCCCGAATGGCGCGTTCCCGGTCAGCGGCTCCCTCGAGACGCAGCTCGGCGAGGTCCGACACCACGACGTCGGCGCCCGCTTCGATGAGCGCCCGCCCCTGCCCCGTCCGGTCGATCCCCACCACGAGCCCGAATCCTCCCCTCCGGCCCGCCTCCACCCCGGCCAGAGCGTCCTCCACCACCGCGGTCCGGGCGGGATCGGTCCCGAGGCGCCGGGCCGCCTCCAGGAAGATCGCCGGGTCGGGCTTGCCCGGGAGCCCGAGCTCGTCGGCGTCGACGCCGCTGACCCGTACAGAGAACAGGCCGGCCACCCCGGCGGACTCGAGCACGAGGTCCATGTTGCGGCTCGCCGACACCACGGACGTGCGGACGCCCGCCTCGGTGAGCTCCCGGACCAGCTCGACCGTCGACGGGAAGGCTCGGGCCCCTCCTCGGCGCAGCTCCTCGAGGAAATACTGGTCCTTGCGGTTGCCCAGCCCGCACACGGTCTCGCGGTCCGGGGGGTCCGAGGAGTCTCCCTCGGGGATGGTGATTCCACGGGATTGGAGGAAGCTACGAACACCGTCGTACCGCGGCTTGCCGTCGACATACCGGCGGTAGTCCGAGTCCTGGTCGAACGGGGCCTGCGGCTGGCCGGTCCTTCGGGCGCATTCCTCGAGGTACTGGTCGAACAGGCGCTTCCACGCCGCGGCGTGCACGATGGCCGTGTCGGTGACCACGCCGTCCATGTCGAACACCACGGCGTCGATGCGAGCGAGCGGAACCGTCGCCCGCCCGGCTCCGGCCGGTGCCGCCGTCTCGGAGGTTTGGCTCCCTTCGTCGTCCTCCACCGTGCGCATCGTAATGGGAGTGGGGCGGACGCATGGGCCGATCATGCGGATGACCAGCGGGTTCGGCTCCGCCCTGTATCCTGGGATGGACATGCCAGACAGCTTCGGCAAGCGAAACCGCGATCGGGTGAAGGCGGAGAAGGCCGCCGCCCGTGACGCGCGCCGGGCCGCGAGGAACCTTCGCCAGG
>DASWCX010000334.1:0-10546 GCA_036395815.1 Actinomycetota bacterium
TGATCGTGCTCAAGTCTGCGGATGAGATCGAACGGATGCGCCGAGCCGGCCATGTCACCGCCCAGACGGTGGAGCGTCTGATGGAGTCGGTCCGCCCCGGCATGACCACCGCCGATCTCGACGCCCTGGCCGAGGAGAGCATCCGGTCGGAGGGATGCACGCCGTCGTTCAAGGGGTACCGAGGGTTTCCCGCTTCGATCTGCACCTCGGTGAACGACCAGGTTGTTCACGGGATCCCCGGCCCCAGGGTCCTGCGCGACGGCGACCTGATCTCCCTGGACGTCGGGGCGGTGTGGGATGGCTACCACGGAGATTCCGCGGTAACGGTGTTCGTCGGTTCGCCGCCCTCGGACGTCGCCGAGAAGCTGGTCCGGGTGACGGAGGACTCCCTCGAGGCCGCGATCTCCCAGATCAGGGTGGGCGCCCGCCTGTCGGACGTGGGGCATGCCGTGCAGCAGGTCGTGGAGGGCGCCGGCTTCAGCGTGGTCCGGGAGTACGTCGGCCATGGGATCGGGCGGGCCCTGCACGAGGATCCCCAGATCCCGAACTACGGCGATCCCGGCCGGGGTCCTGTGATGAAGCCGGGCCTGGTGTGCGCGGTCGAGCCGATGGTGAACGCCGGCGACTGGCGGACCAGGGTGCTGGCCGATCGATGGACGGTGGTGACGGCCGACGGGTCACTGTCCGCCCACTTCGAACACACCATCGCGGTGACCGACGAAGGGGTCGACGTCCTGACCGCCCGCGGGTGAGAAAGGGCTTCGGGCCCGCCCTCCTGACCTCTCGGCCGGTAGACGGTTTCGCACCGGTGGCCGTATACTGCCTTCGTGCTCCGGGCGCGTCTCGGGGCGCTTTTGGCGTGTTCGGAGAGGAATCCCGGGAGCTTGGCGAAGAAAGATGCTATCGAGGTCGAGGGCACGGTGGTCGAACCCCTGCCCAATGCCATGTTCCGGGTGGAGCTTGACAACGGACACAGGGTCTTGACCCACATCTCCGGGAAGATGCGGATGCATTACATCCGGATCCTCCCGGGGGACCGGGTCCTGGTGGAGCTCTCGCCGTACGACCTGACGCGAGGGCGGATCGTCTACCGGTACCGGTGAGCGGAGGAGCGGGAGCATGAAGGTTCGTCCGTCTGTGAAGAAGATGTGCGAGCGGTGCAAGCTGATCCGCCGCCACGGCCGGGTCATGGTGATCTGCTCGAACCCGCGCCACAAGCAGCGGCAAGGGTAGGAGGACCGGAGTATGGCTCGGATCGCAGGCGTGGACCTCCCCCGCGACAAGCGGGTGGACGTCGCCCTTCGGTACATCTACGGGATCGGCCCCACCAGGGCCAGGCAGATCGTGACCGGCGTGGACCTCGACGGGGGCCGCAAGATCCGCGATCTCACCGACGAGGAGGTCGTCCGGATCCGCGACTTCATCGACCGCAGCTACAAGGTCGAGGGCGATCTCCGCCGCGACGTGGCTCAGGACATCAAGCGCAAGATCGAGATCGGTTCGTACCAGGGGATCCGGCACCGCCGGAGCCTGCCGGTCCGCGGCCAGCGGACGCACACCAACGCCCGAACCCGCAAGGGCCCCAAGAAGACCGTCGGCGTGCGGCGCAAGAAGGGGAAGTAGGGGAGAGCGCAATGGCCAAGCCGAAGACGAAGAAGCCGCGGAGACGGGAGAAGAAGAACATCGCTCACGGTCAGGCCCACATCAAGTCGACGTTCAACAACACGATCGTCACCATCACCGACCTCGACGGCAACACGCTGTCGTGGGCCAGCGCCGGCAACGTGGGGTTCAAGGGATCCCGAAAGTCGACGCCCTTCGCCGCCCAGCTGGCCGCCGAGGCGGCGGCCCGGCGTGCGCAGGAGCATGGCCTGACGAAGGTCGACGTGTTCGTGAAGGGTCCCGGCTCCGGCCGGGAGACCGCGATCCGGTCCCTCGCCGCGACCGGGCTCGAGATCCTGGGGATCCAGGACGTCACCCCGGTCCCGCACAACGGGTGCCGCCCCCGCAAGAGGCGGCGCGTCTAGCCGGACGCTCGAAGGCCCCGTCGCCCCGGCTGTCCCGGCGGCGGGAGGAAGCGAAGGCGGAGCAGGAATGGCTGATCCTCCGCCAGGAGGTGCAAACGAGTTGCTCATCGTCGCACGACCCCAGATCCAGGAAGAGACCATCGGCCCGAGGCGCTCGAAGTTCGTCATCGAGCCCCTGGAGCCCGGATTCGGCTACACGCTCGGGAACGCCCTGCGGCGAACCCTGCTCTCGTCGATCCCCGGCGCCGCCATCTCGTCGGTCAAGATCGACGGCGTGCTCCACGAGTTCTCGACCATCCCCAAGGTGACCGAGGACGTGACGGACATCATCCTGAACCTGAAGCAGGTGGTGATCCGGTCGGAGGAGGAGGAACCGGTCAGCGCGTACCTTCGGGCCAAGGGGCCCGCGGACGTGACGGCCGGAGACATCCAGCCGCCCGCCGGTGTCGAGATCCTGAACGAGGAGCAGCACATCGCCGCCCTCGGCCGGGGGGCCACCCTCGAACTCGAGATGGTGATCCAGCGGGGCGTCGGATACGTGCCCGCCGAGCGCAACAAGAACGCCCGGGACCCCATCGGGGTGATCCCGGTCGACTCGATCTTCTCCCCGGTCCGCCGGGTGACCTACGCGGTGGAGAACACCAGGGTCGAGCAGATGACCGACCGGGACCGCCTGATCCTGGACGTCGAGACCGACGGGTCGATCACGGCTCGTGAGGCGGTGGCCTCCGCCGGGAGCACCCTCTCGGAGCTGGTGAACCTATTCGGTGAGCTGGCCGTGAGTCCCGGCCTCACCGTCGGCCCCGCCCAGACGGACACGGTGCTGTCCGGAGACCTGGCGCTCACCATCGAGGACCTGAACCTGTCGGTGCGCTCCTACAACTGCCTGAAGCGTGAGGGGATCAATACCGTCGGGGAGCTCGTGCAGAAGAGCGAGGCCGAGCTGATGGACATCCGCAACTTCGGGCAGAAGTCCATCGACGAGGTCAAGGCCAAGCTCGAAGACCTCGGCCTGGGCTTGCGGGAGGACTAGATGCCCAGCCCCCGGAAGGGACCACGGCTCGGCGCGGGGCCGGACCACGAGCGGCTGCTTCTCGGGACGCTGGCGTCGCAGCTCTTCCAGCACGGCCGGATCAAGACCACCGAGGCCAAGGCCAAGGCGGTCCGTCCGCTCGCAGAGCACCTGATCACCTTCGCCAAGCGGGGGGACGTCCACGCCCGTCGCCAGGTCCTGCGGACGATCCCCGACCGAGACGTGGTGCACAAGCTGTTCTCGGAGATCGGCCCTCGCTTCGCGGAGCGGCAGGGGGGCTACACGCGGATCCTGAAGCTCGGGCAGCGCTCGGGCGACGGAGCCTCGATGGCGCTGATCGAGCTCCTGCCCGAGGAGGAATAGCGCTACTGCCCCGCTCCCGCTCGGCCGCCCCGGGGGACGACGCGGTGAGCGTCATGCGGTTGCTCATCGCGTACGACGGGACCGACTTCCGGGGGTGGGCCAGGCAGCCCGAGGTCCGTACCGTCGCGGGGGTGCTCGAAGAGGCCCTGGGGCGGCTGGTGGGGAAGCCGCCGCACCTGTCGGTGGCGGGGCGGACGGACGCGGGGGTGCACGCCCGGGGCCAGGTCGCCTCGTTCCCCGCCCCAGGCCACCTCGACCCGGAGCGGGTCCAGCGCGCCCTGAACGCCATGCTCGCCCCGGAGGTCGTGGTCTGGGAGGCCAGGTGGGCCCCCCAGGGCTTCGACGCCCGCCACAGCGCCACGTCCCGCGAGTATCTCTATCGCATCGACACGGGTCCCGTTCCGGATCCCTTCGACGCCAGGTATGTCTGGCATCGGCCCGGGGAGCTCGTGGTCTCATCGATGCGGACCGCCGCCGGCCATCTGGTGGGAAACCACGACTTCGCCTCGTTCTGCCGGGTCCCGGGACGGCAGGCGGGCACCGTCAGGACGCTCCGGACGCTCACCGTCGTCTCCAAAGGGGATCGGGTCGGCATCAGGGCCGTTGCCCCGAGCTTCCTCCATCAGATGGTCCGCAGCCTGGCCGGCACGCTGGCGTGGGTGGGGGACGGGAGGATCGACCCCGACGCCATGCCGGGGATCCTGGCGGCCCGGAGCCGGGGGGCCGCCGGACCGATGGCGCCGGCCCACGGGCTGACGCTGGTCCGGGTGGGCTACGGCCGCCGCCGCTGAGCTTCCGGACCCTCGAGCGGGCCGGCGTCGGTGGGCGGCGGGAGGCGCTCCGGCATGGTCCTGGCCGTGACGATGAGGGCCACGGCGGCGACGATGACCGCGCTGGCGAGCAGGACCCGGCCGGTGATCGCTTCCGACAGGATCGCCCAGCCCAGCAGCACGGCCACCACGGGGTTCACGTACGCGTAGGTGGAGACGAGGGATAGGCGGGCGTGCCCGAGGAGCCACGCGTAGGCGCTGAACGCGACCAGCGATCCGAACACCACCAGGTATGCCAGGGCCGCAAGGGACTTGCCCGACATCGAGTGGACGTGGACGTCCCCGAGCTCTCCCGCGGCGACCGCGACCACGCCCAGCAGCGCCCCTCCGGCCAGCATCTCCATCGCCGCTCCGACCAGGGGCCTGGATGGCAGGGGAGCGTGACGCGCGAAGACAGACCCTCCCGACCACAGCAGGGCGGCGAGGAGGGCCACGCCCACCCCCGTGGCGTCGATCGAACCTCCGGGTCGTCCCACCAGAACGGCCAGGCCGGCGAATCCCAGCAGCAACCCAAGCACGGCGGGCCGGGCCAGCCGCTGGCCGGTGGCGACCCGGTCGATCAGGGCCATCCACAGGGGGATGCTCGCCACGATCAGGGCCACCACGCCCGTGGGGACGTGGCGATGCTCGGCCCACACCACGCCGCCGTTGCCGCCCAGGAGCAGCGCCCCTCCGACGATGGCCGCGGCCCGCCACTGGGCCGGGCCCACCTGATCGGCTCGGTCGCCGCGCCGGACCGACCAGGCGAACAGGATCGCCCCCGCGACGAGGAATCGGATGGAGGCCATGAGCAGCGGAGGGATGGTTCGGATGGCGACCTGGATGGCCAGATAGGTGGAGCCCCACACCACGTAGAGGATGCACAGCGCGACCAGGACCGCACCCGCGGCCGAGCCGTCCATCCGGCCCAGGCCCGGAAGGGACCGGACGGCGAGCCGGCGCCGTCGGATCGCCCGGCCGCTGTTCGAAGGGGAACCCATGATCCAACTATACGAACGCCCCGCGACCGCCCATCCTTCCAGGGCCGCGCCGTCCGCATGACGATGGCAAGCTCCCGCCGGTATACTGCCTGGTCGGCCGGTCCCGGCCGCTTTTTTCGACAGTCATGACCACAACCTCAAGGACCTTCTCGCCTCGGCCGCGCGACATCGAACGGCGCTGGTACGTCGTCGATGCCGATGGCGCCGTGCTGGGCAGGCTGGCCTCCGAGGTCGCCAAGGTCCTGCGCGGCAAGCACAAGCCGATCTTCGCCCCGCACGTCGACACCGGCGACCACGTGATCGTGGTGAACGCCCGCGGTGTGCGCCTCACGGGAGGCAAGGAGAACGAGAAGGTGTACTACCGGCACTCCGGCTATCCGGGGGGCCTGCGGGAGATCGGGTACGCCCGGCTGCTGGCCGAGCGGCCAGTCCTCGCGGTGGAGAAGGCAGTCAAGGGGATGCTGCCCAAGAACCGCCTGGGCCGGGAGATGATCACGAAGCTCAAGGTCTACGCGGGCGCCGACCATCCCCACGAGGCGCAGCAGCCCTCCGCGCTGGCGCTGGGCGCGGTGCCGAGATGGGAGGGGCTGCCCACGCCGAAGCCCCCCCGCCCGAAGCCTCAGCCCGCCCCCAAGGCTTCGACCTCCGGCAAGGGATCCGGCTCGAAGGGCTCGACAGACTCGAAGGACTCGAAGAGGAAGACCGGCCCGGCCCGAGGGGAGAAGGCGGCGGCGCCCGGTCGGGCCCGGAAGGCGTCCACCTCGGCCCAGAAGAAGGAAGGCGCCCCCACCCGGCGCCGCAAGGCGTCCACCGCCCGTGGGAAGGAAGCGGCCACGCCCGCCCGGGCGAAGGCGAGCTCCCCCCGAAGGAAGAAGGAGGCGGGGACCACCCGCCGGTCGAAGACCGAGGAGTCGTAGATGGCGATGGACACGACCGTGAGGCCGGCCGGCCGATCGAACGCGACCGGGCGGCGCAAGGAGGCGGTGGCCAGAGTTCGGCTGGTCGAGGGGACCGGCCGGTTCGTGCTGAACGGCCGCCCGCTCGAGGACTACTTCCCCTCCCGGGTGCACCGGATGATCGCCACCGCTCCGCTCCGGCTGGTGGGCAGGGACAAGGACTTCGACGTCCTGGCCCGCCTCGTGGGCGGCGGCGTGAGCGGCCAGGCCGGGGCGCTGCGCCAGGGCGTGGCCCGGGCGCTCATGGAGCTCGACCCGTCCCTGCGCCCCGACCTCAAGCGGGAGGGCATGCTCACCCGGGACGCCAGGGAGAAGGAGCGCCGAAAGTACGGCCTGAAGAAGGCCCGGAAGGCGCCCCAGTACTCGAAGCGATAGGAACCGGCCCCCGGGCTCGACCGCGGCGGCTAGCCGGGGTCGGCGGCTTCCTCTTCGGATCCCCCGGCCGTTTCGGCGACGTCGGAGTGGGCGGTCGATCGGGCTCCGGAAGCCGCCTCGGCCAGGGCCAGGCGAGCCTGGACCTCGACCTCTTCGGGGACGAACAGGTAGACCGGGCCCATCCGGTACGGCCCCTCGCTCTCGCCCTTCACGAACACCGAGATGCCCTCGGACTCCAGCAGTCCCTTGGCCAGGAGCCCCTCGGGGATGCTGGAGGAGGAGAACACGAGCACGAGGCGCCCGGAGGCGGGAACGTCACCGGCGGAGAGATCGAAGTGGGTCATTTCGCACTCCGTAAGATAGCCGGAATCGTGAGGGTCGGACCGTGACTGAGCGGGCGGGGGGCTGAGCATGGGGGGGCTCTTCGGCACCGACGGGGTACGGGGCGTGGCGAACCGGGACCTGACCGGGACGCTGGCCCTCGATCTCGGACGGGCCGCCGTGATCGCACTGACCGAGCCAGGGGAGGGGCGACCCAAGATCACGGTGGGTCGGGACACCCGGGGATCCGGGGAATTCCTTGAGGCGGCGCTGGTGGCCGGGATCTGCTCGGCCGGCGGCGACGCCCTCCTGCTCGGGGTGTGCCCCACCCCCGCCGTGGCCTTTCACACCGTCGATCTCGGGGCCCAGGCCGGGGCGGTCATCTCCGCGTCGCACAACCCCGCCGAGTACAACGGGATCAAGTTTTTCGGTCCGGGGGGCTCCAAGCTGCCCGACGAGGTCGAGGACGAGATCGAGCAGCTGATCGCCCGGGTCGACGGGCCCCGCCCGGAGGGGCGAGCCGTGGGCCGGGTGCATCCGTCCGACCGGGCCGAGGAGCGCTATCTGGGCCACCTGCTGTCTTCGGCCGGAGGATCTCTGGACGGCATGCGCATCGTGGTGGACTGTGCGAACGGAGCCGCGTGGAGCGCCGCGCCGGAGCTTCTCCGGCGGCTGGGGGCCGACGTCATCCCGATCAACGACCGGCCCGACGGGTGGAACATCAACGAGGGGTGCGGGGCCACCGTCCCCGAGGTCCTGGCCAAGGCCGTGGTCGAAGCCGGCGCCGACGCCGGCGTGGCGCACGACGGGGACGCCGACCGGGCGATGTTCGCCGACCATCAGGGGAACGTGGTCGACGGCGACCAGGTTCTCGCGGCGTGCGCCCTCGCGCTCCACGAGGCCGGGGAGCTTCCCGGATCGGTTGTGGTGAGCACCGTGATGGCGAACCTCGGGTTCCGGCTGTGCATGGAGCGGGCCGGGATCCGGATGATCGAGACGAAGGTCGGGGACCGCTACGTGCTGGAGGAGATGCATCGTTCGGGCGCGGTGCTGGGCGGAGAGCAGTCGGGGCACGTCATCTTCCTCCGGCATGCCACCACCGGTGACGGGCTGCTGACCGGCGTCCAGTTCCTCACCCTGGCCACCAGGAAGGGGGTCACGGTGGCCGATCTGGCCGGCCAGATGGAGAAGTTCCCCCAGGTGCTCCTGAACGTGGAGGTGTCCGACCGGGGCGGGCTCGACTCCGCCGAGGCCGTGTGGGCCGCGGTGCGATCGGCCGAAGGGGCCCTGGGCGCGCGGGGCCGGGTGCTGGTTCGGGCCTCGGGGACCGAGCCCCTGGTGCGGGTGATGGTCGAGGCTCCCACCGAGGAGGACGCCCGGCTGCACGCCGAGGCCATCTGCGGGGCGGTTCGGGCCTCGCTCGGCTGACCGGAGGGGCCCGGCCGGTACTCCAAGAGGGAGATCTCCGACCGTTGGTCGATGTGGGAGCGGCCCGGGCCGGGGGGTACCATTGACCCCTCATGTGCGGGATCGTGGGCTACGTCGGCCCCGACGAGGCGCTTCCCATCCTGCTGGAAGGGCTTCGCCGGCTCGAATATCGCGGCTACGACTCGGCCGGGGTGGCCGTCCTGGACGGATCCCTCCGGGTGGTGAAGCGGGCCGGCAAGCTCTCCGAACTCGAGGGCGTGCTGGCCACGACGGGCGAGGTGACGGGCCGGGTCGGGATGGGACACACCCGGTGGGCCACGCACGGAGGGCCCACCGACCTCAACGCGCACCCACACGTCGACTGCGCCGGGCGGATCGCGGTGATCCACAACGGGATCATCGAGAACCACAAGGCGCTTCGGGACCGGCTGGTCAAGGACGGCCACACCCTCGTTTCCGAGACCGACACCGAGTGCGTTGCCCACCTGCTGGAGGAGGCGTACGACGGGGATTTGGCAGGAGCGGTCCGAGCCGTGGCCCGGCTGCTCACGGGGGCGTACGCGCTGGTGGTGACCTCGGTCGACGATCCGGACCTCATCGTGGGCATGAAGCTCTCGTCTCCCCTGGTGGTGGGACTTGGGCAGGGCGAGAACATGCTGGCCTCCGACATCCCGGCACTCATGCAGCGCACCCGGACGTTCGTCCCCATCTCCGAGGGCCAGGTGGTGGAGATCCGGGCGAACTCGGTCCGGATCTCCGACCTCGACGGGAAGGAGATTCCCGCCCAGCCGGTGGAGGTCACGTGGACGCTCGAGGCCGCCGAGAAGGCCGGGTTCCCCGACTTCATGCTCAAGGAGATCCACGAACAGCCCGCCGCCGTCCGAGACACGCTTCGGGGCCGAACCGACTCTCGGGGTCGTCTGGCGCTCGACGAGCTGGACCTTCGAGCCGGGCAGCTCGAGGCGGTGGACAAGGTGTTCGTTGTGGCCTGCGGGACGGCCTTCCACTCGGGCCTGGTGGCCAAGTACGCCATCGAGCACTGGGCCCGGGTCCCCGTGGAGATCGACATCGCCAGCGAGTTCCGGTACCGGGACCCCGTCCTCGACGCGGGGACGCTGACCCTCGGCGTCTCGCAGTCCGGGGAGACCATCGACACCCTGGAGGCCATCCGCCACGCCAGGGCCCAGCAGTCGCACGTCATCGCCATCACGAACACCGTGGGTTCCTCCATCGCCAGGGAGGCCGACGGCGTGTTGTACACCCACGCCGGGCCCGAGATCTGCGTGGCCGCAACGAAGACGTTCGCCACGCAGATGGTCGCCCTGCACCTGCTGGCGCTGTATCTGGCGCAGGTCCGGGGGACCATGTACCCGGAGGAGGTGGCCGAGCACGTCGAGACGCTGCAGGCGCTGCCGGAGAAGGTCGAACGGGCGCTCGAGCTCGACGACCAGGTCCGGGTCCTGGCCGAGCGGTACGCTGGAGCGCCCGACGTGCTGTTCATCGGGCGCCACACCGGCTACCCGGCCGCGCTGGAGGGTGCCCTCAAGCTGAAGGAGATCTCCTACATCCACGCCGAGGGCTACCCGGCCGGTGAGCTCAAGCACGGACCCATCGCGTTGGTCGAAGCGGGCGTCCCCGTTGTGGCCGTGGCCACGAAGTGCCACGTCTATCCGAAGACCCTCTCCAACATCCAGGAGGTCAAGGCCCGCGGGGCGGACGTGATCGCCGTGGCCACCGAGGGCGACACGGAGATCGGTTCGCTGGCCGACCACGTCCTGTTCGTGCCGGAGACCCCCGAGCTGCTCTCGCCGGTGGTGGTTTCGGTTCCCCTCCAGCTGTTCGCCTACCACATCGCGAAGCTCCGCGGATGCGACGTGGACCAGCCGAGGAACCTGGCGAAGAGCGTCACCGTCGAGTGACATCCCGAAGGGAGCCGGGTCCGCCACAATAGCCTCGTGGACATCGTCGGGATCGGCGTCGACCTGGTGGACGTGGAGCGCGTTGCCCGGATCCTGGAGCGCCGGAAGACGTTCGCGCAACGTGTGTTCACGCCCCCGGAGGTCGAGTACTGCGAGCGACAGGCGAACCCGGCCGAGTCCTTCGCGGCCCGGTGGGCGGCGCGCGAGGCCTGCCGGAAGTCGCTGGGCGGGATCCGGGAGATGCGCTGGCACGAGGTGTGGGTCGAACGAGCGCCGTCAGGAGCGCCCAGCATGGGTCTGGCCGGCACGTCACT
>DASWCX010000335.1:0-2161 GCA_036395815.1 Actinomycetota bacterium
CCCGGAGCGACCCGACATCGTGAGCACGTGCCCCACGGGACCTGTCAGAGCGTCGGCCAGGAAGGCCATGGCCAGGACCACCAGGCCGACCCCGGCGGATCCCATCGGGCGTTTGAACAGCCCCAGGAGGCTCGGACCGACCAGCATCAGCAGGACCAGCAGAGGGGCCGAGAGGAGGAACGTCCATCGGGTGGCGGTGTGGAGGACGTCGCGGAGCCGGGACAGATCCTCCCGGGTCACCAGCTGCGCGACGAACGGACCGAAGATCTGGATCACGGTGGCCAGCACCCCGGTGGCGGCGGCGACGAGCCGGACCACGATGCCGTAGGCGGCGACCTCCGTTGGAGGCCGGAACGCTCCCAGCAGAAGCGTGTCGACCCACAACAGGAGCGTGCCGGTGAGCACCATGCCGGCCACCGGGGCCGAGAAGCGGACCAGCGGCCCCGCAGTCGGCCGGGCGGAGTGCTCCCGCTTCGGAAGCCTGAGCCTACGGAGCATTCGCCACCCAACGGCCCAGCTCACCGCGGCGGAGATCACGAAGGCGCCCACGGCTCCCCCCAAGGCCAATCCGCCCGCGGCGAGGACGGCGGTCACGGCGAGCTGGACCGCGGGCTGTGTCATCTGGATGGATACCACCGCCGGCCACATCGACTTGACGCCCTTGCCCGGCGCCACGAGCACGCTCAAGCTGGCCAGCACGGGGACGGCCAGGACCCCGAGCCGCAGAGCTCCGGCGAATTCGCCCGAATGGAAGACTCTCCCCAGGGCTGGAGCTGCCACCCACAGGCCCACGGCCAGCGTGACTGAGGAGACCGCGGCCATGAGGAGGCCAGCCTTCAGGAAGCTCCGGATGCGTTCGTGGTTGTGCGAGTCCCCGGCCAGGGCGGTGAACCGGACCACGCCGACATCGAGGCCCAGCGTGCCGACGGTCGCGGCCAGCGTGAGCACGGCCACGACTTCGTAGTAAACGCCGAGGGTCCGAAAGGGGATCAGGAACGGCAGCGCCACGAACAGGGCCAGCCCGAGCACGCGCTCTACGACGTTGCCGATGAAGCTGGCCTTGGCCCCTCGGGCGAGCCGCTGGGTGGACAGGTCGGCGACGAGCGCAGGAAGACCTTCGCCACCGCGAGCATCCGTGGCCCCATGCCGGAGGGTCATCGAAAAAGCGCGCGTTTCAGGCCGTCCGCCACCCAGGCGACCTCCCCCTCGGAGAGCTCCGGGTACATCGGCAGGCTGAGGATCTGCTCCGACCATCGCTCCGCGCGGACCGGCCGTATCGGAGCCTCGTACAGATCCGTGGCGCCGGGTTGGAGATGCACCGGAGTCGGATAGTGCACGCCGGTCCCGATGCCTTCCACGGCCATGCTGGCCCGCACCGCGTCCCGGTCGGGTACCCGGACCACGAACTGGTGGTAGGCGTGGGTCCGGTCGCCTCGGTCTGCGGGGAGCTGGAGCCCCAGCCCGGCCAGCGCGTCCCGATACCAGTCGCCGACCCGCCGCCTGGCCTCCACCTCGGCCGGCAACCGGCGGAGCTTCTCCCGGAGCACCAGCGCCTGGATGTTGTCGAGCCGATCGGCCCCGCCGATCCCACCGTGGACGTTCGGGGCGATCTGGCAATGATGGCGGAGCCCGAGGATCCGGCCGCGGAGGTCGGGGTCGTCTCCGGTCACGAACCCGGCGTCGCCCCACGCGCCGAGGTTCTTCGTGGGGTAGGCACTGAACGCCCCGGCGTGGCCGAACGAGCCCACGGGGCGGCCGTCGACGGTGGCCCCCTGCGCCTGGGAGCAGTCCTCCAGCACCCACCAGCCCCGCTCCCCCGCCAGCCGCATCAAGTCCGGCATGTCGACCGGGAGCCCGAACAGGTGCACCGGGACCACCCCATCGACGTCGGCGCCCGCGAGCGCCTCCAGCGAGATCAGGTAGTCCTCGTCATGGTCGATCACCACCGGGACGTGCCCGGCCAGGACGATGGCCTCGAACGTGGCGAAGAAGGTGTTGGCGGGAACGGCCACCCGGGACCCGGGAGCCAGAGGCGCGGCCCTGAGGGCCATGGTCAGGGCCGAGGTGCCCGACGAGGTCCCGACCGCCCACCGGCAGCCGAACGCCTCGGCGGCCTCTTCCTCGAACGCCTCCACGTGCGATCCGAGGATGAACTCCCCCC
>DASWCX010000336.1:0-5947 GCA_036395815.1 Actinomycetota bacterium
TTCCCGTACCTCTTCAGGCACTACCGGTATCCCCTTGGGTGGGATGCGCCCGCCACCGTCCGGCGGGCCCAGTCGCTGGCCCGCGACGGCCTCGATCGGATCGGGGCGATCCGGGCCGGCGAGCCGCTGCTGTTGAACGCCCTGGCCCAGGCCACACGCCAGAACATGTTCACGCTGGTGGCCATCGTGCCGGCGGTGCTCGCCGGAGTTGCCGGGCTGGCGGCCGCAGCGATGGTCCGGTCCGCGTTCCGTACCCCCCCCGTTTGGGTCCCGGTGATCGGGTTCCTCTCCTGGGCCGCCTTCGGCGGCAACGGGATGATGAACCTGCACTTGGACAACGTGGTGAACGCGGCCCTCACGCTGGCCGCGTTCGCCGCCGTGCTCGCCTTCATGGCGGGAGGGCGGGGCCTGGCGGCGGCGACCCTCCTGTTCGCCGCCGCCGGGCTGGCCCACTGGCCGTTCTTCGCCTTCGCCGGGGCCGTGTACCTCGTGGCGCTGGCCGGCTACCTGGCTCCTTCGGTGCGGTCGCCGGGCTGGGCGGCCAAGGCGTCCCGGCTGGCCGCTCCGATCGCCGTCTCGGGAGCCTTCGTCGCGCTGACCTTCCTGGGCCTCCCACCCGGGGGATGGCTCGGCGCCAGGCTGGGAGCGCTGAACCAGTCGCTCCGGCGGCGCCTGCTCGACCGGCTCCACGAGACCCGGTTCTACCTCGCCCTCCCCTTCGGCATGGCCGGCGCGGTCGCCGCCGCCACGTCCGAACCGAAGAATGCTGGCCGGCCCGTCAGGCCACCCGCCCGTCGCTTCTTCCTGTGGCTCATGGCCGCGTGGATGGCCTGCTCCGTGATCGGCGTGGCAGCCCAGTGGGCGGGCCTGCCGACGGCGGGAGGCCGACTCCTGCTCTACCTGTTCCCGGTCACGATGCTCACCGGAGTCCTCGCCTGGGACCTCCACCGGCGGATGGCGAACCGGAGCTCCAGGGCGGCCGGGGCCGTCGCGGCCGTCGTCGTCGTGGTGGCCCTGGTGGGCGGCTTCGGGGCCCTCACGGCCGCCTGGCGGTGGCCCCAGCGGCCGTGGATCGATCCCATCGCGGCCCAGCAGATCGCGTCGAGCGGGACCTATCTCGAACGCGTCCCGAACCGCCCGGTGGTCTACGTGCTGGGCAAGTCCACCGCCGGCAGCCCGGCGATCCAGACCGTGCGGGCGGTCCTCCCGAGCGACATCGCCCCAAGAGCCGTGCAGTACTACGGAACTCCTGCCGGCTACCTCGCGGGTGACCGTTCGGCCCGGGGGGCAGGCCGCCTGCCCCAGCCGGCCTCCAGCCGGGTGGTGATCCTGATCCAGAAGCTCGGCCCGAGAGGCTTCGCCTCGGCGCGCGCGTCGAACCCCGAGCGGGTGGTCGCCCCGGGCGTCCTGGTCCTGCAGGGTCCCCTTCCCGCCGCGCCGATCGGGCCGGCGGACGCTCCCGTGGCGAACACGGGCCTGAAGGGGCTGGTCCTGGTCTCCGCCCTCGTCGCCGTGGTCCTGTTCCTCGCCGGCGGGGGGTGGAGCTTCCTTCTGTTGCCGCCCGACCCCGTCGTTCGGATCGCCCTGGCCCCGGCGCTCGGGATGGCCGCGGCAACGCTGACCGCGCTGGGATGGGGCCGGGCAGGGTTCGCACTCTCGGGTGCGGAGCCGCTGGTCCCCCTGTCGCTGGCGGGGGGGATCGGCTGGGCGCTGTTCGCGGTGACGTCGCTCAGGCCCGCACGGCCGGCCGGCCCCGCCTCCGAACGCTGAGCCAGGCCGCCGCGTACCCGGCCCCGGCGATGGCCACCGGTGCCAGCGCGCCCCCCACCCCGACCAGGCGAACGCCGACCCGGTCGATGACGATCCCACCCAGCACCAGGGCGGCGACTCCCACCGCCGGCGCCACGGCCAACAGCTCCTGCGGCCGGAGCCACCGTCGGAGCAGGACGAACGTCCAGCCCAGCCCGATCAGGAGCAGGACGGCGAACACCCCGGCGGCGAGCGCTCCGAGATAGGGCAGCGACAGCGCGTTCAGGGGCGGCCCGATCGGGGGGCCCGAGGACGGGATGTCCGCCGGCGGCCTGGGGCCCACCACCACGGCCACCCTGTCCCGGATCACGAGGTCTGGATGGGGCCCGGCCCACTGCTGGTAATAGGTCTGGTTGAACGCCGACAGGATCACCGCCACGGGATGCCGCGCGTACACGGGCTCGACGCGCTGGAAGTAACGAGCCGAGATCCGGCTGGCGTCGGGCCGGTGGGACCGGTAGGACGCGGCCGACCCCACGTACACGTACACGTCCCGGATCCGGTCGGGAGGGATGGTGGCCCGGATCATGTGGCCGAACAGCGCGGCGGCGCTCCAGTCCCGGGTCTGCACGATGAACACCACGGGCCGGCCCGGCGGAACGTGGGCCGCCTCGAGGTAGGCGGCTGTGGTCGCGGCGTCCCGGACCTTCGCCGGGTCGATCCACGACTTGGCGGCGAACCATTCGCCGTGGGCCACGTTGGCCATCAGGACCACGGCGGCCACCACCAGGGCCGCCGCGAGGATCCGGTTCACCTTCGCCAGGAGCCGGGCTCCCCACAGGATCCCGATCACGCCCAGCACCGGGATCGCCAGGGCGAACGCGAGGAACCGGTGCGCCGGCACGGCCAGGTGCAGGAACACCTTGGCCACGTATCCGGCCGCCACTACCGCGCACCAGGCGAGGAGGAAGGCGAGGAGGAACCGGCTGCGCCTCGGCTGCTCGGCTCGGTCGCGGGAATCGGCGATCAGCGCGGCCCCCCCCACCGCGGCCAGCGGGAGGGTGAACGGGAACCGGTACTTCGGCAGGTCGCTTCGAAGCTTCTTCGTGAACTCCGACACGTCCACCCGGGCCTTGGGGAGGCCGTTGCCGAGCACGGCGAAGATCATCCCCGTCCCGATCACCGCCCCGCCAACGAGGCCCTCGCCGATCCGGGCGGTGGGGGTGTCGAGCAGCCTCGTTCGGCCCGACCGCCACGACGTCCAGGAGGCCGGCGCGTAGGCCGCCCCTGTCAGGAGCAGCACCGCCCCCATGAACCCGAAGAAGGCCCAGTGGATCGTGGCCCCCGCCCCGAGCAGCAGGATCGCCGGAAGGAGCGCGGCCCGATCTTCGAGGGCCAGCGCCAGCGGGATGGCCGCGGCCAGGAACACCGCGGCGGCGAACATGTTGTCCATGTACCCCTCGGGCTGCATCAGCCGGATCACCACGGGCGAGAGGCTCACCGCCAACGCCGCCACGGCGAGCTGCCACGGAGGACGCCGGAGCAAACCAGCCACGAACGCTGCCGCGGCCAGCCCGATCACCGCGGCCATGACCGAGGGCAGGACCACCGCCACGCGGAACGGGCTGGTCCCGCTGAGGGACGAGAGCGTCGCCCCGATGACCGGATAGGCCGGACGGCCCGACTTCGCGCTGCGGGCCGACCCCGGCGCCTGGTCGATGTGGGTCAGGCCGACGACCTGGGCGTACCTGGTTCGCCATAGATACTCGGACTGGTCCCACCCCATCGGGACCCGGTAGCCCTTGGCCGGGAAGATCCAGAGGAAGAACCCCATCACCACCAGGGCCAGCACCGCCACGGCAGCGGCGGAGGCCAGCCACGAGTCCGCGCCGGCGGGACGACGGGCGGCCGGCGGTGCGGGAGGAGCTTCGGCCGGCCGAGTCGTCGGCGTCTTCATCGGGCCGATGGTAGCTCCGCCCTGCCCGTCTCCGGGGACCGCGTCGCGAGGCGGCGACCGGCGACTCATGTCCCGGCGTTCCTTCGCCACACTTGGGACACGGTCGCCTTCTCCGTCGGCGTGAGCCCGGCGGCCAGCAGGACGGTCGCGTACGCCAGCGTCCCGGCCAGGGCCGTGGCCACCAGATCGACCGGCCAGCTGCCTTTCGAGGCGACGAGGTGGACCGCCGCCATGGCCGCGGCACACGCCGTCGCCGGGATGGCCAACCGGAAGTAGTTGCGGTTGAACGGCTGGATGTGGACGAACCGCCACACCAGGTACAGCCGGCTCACGTTCGACACCACCATGGTCGTCGCCTGGGCGATGGCCGCTCCCCTGGCTCCCAGGTGCGGGGCGAGGGCGAAGGCGACCCCGAGGTCGACCAGGAAGGACGCGGCGTAGACCACGAGGTCCCACCCCGTCCTGCCCACCATGATGAGGATGAACCCCACGCTCCCCACCGCCACGTTCACGGCCTGACCGACCAGAAGGATGCGGATCGGGGTGGTCCCGGTGGAGAACTTCGAACCGAACACCTGCAGGACCGGCTGGGGCGCGATGAGCAGGAGCAGCAGCAGGGGGATGGTCCCGGCCAGCATCCAGCGGGTCAGCGCCTTGTACAGCGAGTCCAGCCGGTCGCGCTGCCCCCTCGAGTGCAGATCGGCCACGAACGGGCTGAACATGTAGTTCACCGCGATCAGGAACAGCATCAGGGCCTGGGCCACCCGGACCGCCGCGGCGTACACGCCGAGCTCCGGCCCCTTCGCGTAGCGGCTGAACACGAAGTAGTCGGTCCAGAACAGGAGCTGAGAGAGCAGGGCCGCCGGAGCGCGCGGGGCCCCGTACCGGACCAGCTCGCGGACCTCTCCGGGCTCCGCCGGCAAGGGCGAGAGATCCTTCGTCTCCCGCTCCCAGAAGAACCATGCCGCCGCGGTGGCCCCGATCCACGAGCCGGCGTAGGCCAGGACGCTCACCCCCACGGTCTTGGAGACCGCCCATCCGGCGACCATCAGCACCACCCAGGCCAGGGGCTGCCCCGACCAGTACACGTACAGCGTGTGGCGCATGATCTTGAGCCCGCGGGTCCCCCCCAGGTACACCTGGGTCAGGGCCACGAAGGGAAGAGCGACCGCCGCGCCCCGGAACGCGGCGCGAGCGCCGGGCCCGCCGCCGAAGGCCCGGGCCAGGGACCCCGCGCCGAAGAAGGCGGCCACGGCCACCACCCCGCTCACCACCGCGGCGACGGCCGCGGCGCGCAGCACGACCGGCCGGGCCCGGCCCGCCGCATCCCTGCCCACGTCGATCGCCACCAGCCGCGTGGCGGCCATGTCCATCCCGAACCGGGTGGCGGCGCCCCCGATGAAGGCGAACTGGGTGGCCAGGGTCACCACGCCGAGGGCCGAGGGGCCCAGTCCTCGCGAGATCACGATGTTGGCCCCGAGGGAAGCGACCACGAACACCACCAGCCCCGCGATGTTCTGGCCGGTCCCGGCCAGGATCGCCAGGTGGTCGCCGAACCGCTCCTGGGGAAGGACGGACCGCAGCGCGCCGCGGAACCCGTTCGGGGCCTCGCCGCTCACGACCGCCTCCACCCCGTGGGGCGTCGGCGCGAGGTCCATTCGGCCGGGCTCATTCGAGGTAGCCCAGCCCCCGGAGGTGTTCTTCGACCTCGCTCGCCTCGGAATCGTCGAGCGCCGACGCCGCATCCGGTCCCTCCGCCCGTTCCTCGACCCCGGCCACCTGGGCCCGGTCGGCCACCTCGGTCCCGAGCACCGCGGCCAGCGCCGACCCCGAGTGGCGGACCGAGGCCGGCGCCCCCACCGCGGCCAGGATCGTGGGAGCCAGGTCCACGAGCTGGAACGGCCCATCGAACCTCGCCCGGTCCACCGAGGGACCCGCGGCGGCCAGCACCCCGTCCATCCGGTGGTCCCCCGAGAGCCAGTCGGCCGCCTCCACCGCCGTCCTGGCGTGGGTCAGGCTGTACATGGGCGCGGCCTCCAGCACCAGGTCGGGCGCCAGGTCCGCGTGGGTGCCCTTGAAGACCTCCTCCCGCCGCCACATCCGGCCCACCGGCCGCCGGCCCGTCTCCGGATCGACGAAGGACGACACCCGCTCGGCAACCTCGTCGCGGACCCGCTCGAAGTCCGCCGGATCGACGATCCCGTTCGCCTCCCGCCCGGCGAGGTTGACCGAGATGCCCTC
>DASWCX010000337.1:0-1664 GCA_036395815.1 Actinomycetota bacterium
TGGACGCGGTCGGCGATCTCGGTCAGCCGATAGCCCTCCGGGATCGTCAGGCGGACCGTGGGTGCAGGTGGCGGTGCCTCCGTGATGACGTCGAACGCCTCGCTCGGTGTCATGTTGGTCGTGAGGTCGTAGGTCCCTGCACGGACCTCGTCGGCCTGGCCGTTCCGGGCGAGCAGCCACCTGGAGACCGTGGCGCATCGAAGGACCCCACGGTCGTGGAGCGAGTTCACGACCTCCTCGCCAGACGCACCCTCCTCGACGGTGAAGGCGAGCGGCGTCCGGGGTCCCGAGGCCCCCTCGCACCAGACGTAGTACCGAACACCCAGGGCCACCAGGAGCCCCCCCACCAACATCAGCGTGAGGCCGATCCGCAACCCGCGGCTCGGCCGTCGGTGGCGAGGCCCGGGGTCCGTCGTCGAGTGGGGCGGGCTCGTCTCGAGCATGGCGGGGTCCGAGCATACCGGCCCCTCCGTCGGGCGGTCTCCCTACGTAGGAGGGGCCCGGTCCAGGTAGGACTGCAGGATGACCGTGGCCGCCGATCGGTCCACGGCCCGCCGCCGGTCGCGGCCGCCGGCGCCTGCCTCCCGTAGCGCCCTGTCCGCCTCCACCGTGGAAAGCCGCTCGTCCTGCAGCACCACGGGGACCCGGAGCACCTGTCGAAGGGCGGCGACGAACTCCTCCGCGTGACGGGCTCGGGTCCCCGTGGCCCCGGACATCTTCAGCGGGTGTCCCACCACGACCAGCGTGACCTCGTGGTCCCCAACCAGCTTGGCGATGGCCTTCAGATCGGCCGGCGCCCCGGTGTGCACCGTTCCCATGGGCACCGCCACGCGGCGCCCGGGGTCGGAGATGGCAACCCCGATGCGCACGTCGCCCAGATCAAGGCCCAGGATGCGGCCCGCCTCAGGCACCGGTGCCTGAGGCGCGAAGCAGCTCCTCCAGGCGTACCGGGATGAGCCGTTCGACCGCCTCTTTGACCGCAGCGCCGTTCGGCCCCCCGGCTGTTCCGAGGATGGGCTTTCCCCCGGCACGACCGCCGATGGCTCCGGCCGCCGGCTCGAGCAGGAGCGGCGCCGTGACCCCCCGGCCCACCAGGTTCTTGCTGCAAGCAGCCACGATCAGCGCGCCTCCTCCGCGGGCCGAGCCGAGCACCACGGCGGCCCCATCCGCGTTCTCCAGGCGGAGGACCGCGCCCTGAGCAAGCTCCCGCAGCTCGCCGGCGTCGCCGTCGTGCAGGGCCGTCACCACCTTGGCCCCGGCCACCTCCGACGCCCGAGCGGCGATCTGCTCGATCAGGTCGGCCCGTTGCGCCGCGCCGATCTTGCCGAGCTCGCTCTCGTACCGCTTCAGCCGTTCCAAGAGCCCGCGCACCCGGTCGGGGATGGCTGGCGGCTCGGCCCGCAGCATCTCCGAGAGCTCCTCGATGATGACGTGCTCCGCGTTCCACTCCTTCAGGGCGTCCGGCCCGACGAGCGCTTCGACCCGGCGCATCCCCGCACCGATGCTGCCCTCGCCCAGGATGCGGACGATGGCGACGTTCCCGGTCCGTGGGACGTGGGTCCCTCCGCAGAGCTCGATCGAGTAGTCCCCCACCTCCACCACCCGGACGAACTCCCCGTACCGTTCCCCGAACAGCGCCAGGGCTCCCTGGTTCTTGGCTTCCT
>DASWCX010000338.1:0-2031 GCA_036395815.1 Actinomycetota bacterium
CCGGAACTTCGACCAGGGAAGCGCGGCCAGGCTGGGCGTCCCGGGCCAGTGGCTGGGGATCCCGACCTTGGCCCACGCGTCGTAGCCCCGGTCCAGGTTCGCCTCCGCCCGAACCTCCAGCGACCCGGCGTTGTCGGCCACGTAGGCGCCGTAGGTCTGCAGGGCCCTGGCGATGGTCTTCTGCCAGTCCGGCCAGGACTGGGCGCCCACGTCAAACGTCGGGTTGAGCTGGATCCGGGCTCCCAGCGGGATGGCGGTGGGGTCGTCGAACCCACCCGTGACCCATGCGTTCGTCCCCGGACAGGCGATGACCTTCGAGCGGGTGAACGGAGCGCCCACCACCAGGGCATGGTCGATGTGCCCCTGGGCGATCTCCTCCGGGCGGACGATCCCGCCCGCCACGGAGAAGCCGGCCGCGACCGCACCGCCACAGTGCGCGCCGAGGGCGCAGTTCGCCCCCCACCCGAACGCGTCGTTCACGTACCTGGAGCCGTCGGTCCAGGAGTCGGCGAGGGGGTCGTAGACACCCCGCCACATGTCCAGCTCCGTGCTCCCCGGCTGGGAGGGATCGATCACCACGAGGTGGCCGTCCGTCTGCGTGTCGGGCTGGGCATACCGGGGGATCCGGAAGGACACCGGGAGGGAGCAGTCGAAGAGCGTGCAGTGGACCTCGTACCGGGTGCTCGAGGGGTTCGCGTACGCGATCGGGATGCCCCAGGCGTCGCTGTCGTTGAACGTCGCCACAGAGCGATAGGAGCCCAGTGAAGCAGCCACGATGGCGGCCGAGTCCGGGTCGACGGCCGGCCGGGTGGCGATCGGGGTGTTCCAGAAGCTGGTCGAGGCGTAGAGCCGGGGGAACGACCCGGTCTGGGCCGGGGTGGTGGTCCCGGCGGCCAGGTCCTCGAGCATGGCCCCCCCGGCATCGAAGACCTTCACGTCGTAGGTGTAGGCCGTCGAGGCCCACAGAAGGTGGTCCTGGTACCCGGTGCCACCCGATGCGGGAACGGAGTCCAGGAGCCGCCCGTCCCGAAGGACGTCGAACCGGGCGGCGCCGGTCGGGGCCGTCCACTGCAGATCGGCGGTCGAGGACGACAGCGGCCTGACCGTGAGCGTGTCGGCCGGCCGCTCGGAGGCGGCGGGACGTCCTTGAGGGACGAGGGCCGACAGGGCCAGGGACGAGGCCAGAAGGCCGGCGGCGAACACGTTCACTTCGCATCTCTTCGACCCGGGCCGGTTCGCACTTGATCGGGGGCGCGGGGGGTTCAAGTTCGTACGTCGAACGGTCGATCCCGGAGGGCAGAGGGGGATGAGGGAGCCTTCATGAGCGCCGTGGGATCGCCGTCTGCCGCCCCGCCGGTCGTGGCCCAGCGGTTCCACCGCCTGGCCGGAGACCTATCGACCGAACGGCTGGCCAGAGGGACGCGCGACAACCTCGTGGGGATGCTCCTGGAGCGGGTGTTCGGGGTGGGGCTGTTCCTGCTGCTCCCCTTCATGGTGCCGGCGTCCACGCTGGGCCACTACTACGAGATCGTCGCCCTCCTCACCCTGTGCACGGGCGTCGGGCTCCTCGGCCTCGACGTGGGGGTGACCAGGTTCACCGCGCTCGCCGCGGAACGCGGCGCGTTCGGGGACATCCGGGCGTACCTGCGGGCCGGGATCGTGGCCGCGGCCGTCTCCGGGGCGATCCTCGCGATGGGGCTGTACGCGCTCGCACCAAGCCTGTCCCGAGTCTTCGGCGGGGCCGGCTTCGCCTCCTCGGTGCGGATCGGCGCGCTGGCGGTCCCCGTGCTCATCCTCGCCTACGTGCTCGTGGCTCCCGGCCGGGGGCTGAAGTCCATGTGGCCGGCGGTGGCCACGATCCAGATCGCGCAACCGGGCGTTCAGCTCCTGGCCACGGTGGGACTGGTGGCGGCGGGGTACGGGCTTGGCGGCGCCGTGGGGGCCTTCACGGTCTCGGCGGCCGCCAGCCTCGCGATCGGCGTGTGGTTCCTCCGCCGGCTGAAGCTCCCGCTCTCTGCAGAGCGCCCCCCC
>DASWCX010000339.1:0-2076 GCA_036395815.1 Actinomycetota bacterium
ACCGGCCCACGAGAACGACGGCACCCTGAACCTGTTCGGAGCCCTCCGAACCTCCATGGCCACCACGGGATACGGCTCGATCCGGGAGTTCCAGAAGGCGGAGGTCACCGTGGCGCCATCGATCAAGACCGAGGGCAAGGCCCTCCAGCAGGCCCAGGGAGTCGGAGCGAGCTGACCGCTCGCCTACATCCTCCGGCGAACAGGCCGTGTCGGCGACGGGTGCTACGCTGCGGTCGAGATGGCGGCGGTGGCGTGGACGGCGATCGGTCTCCTGGGGGCCACCCTGGGCGTGCTGGCCACCGCCCTGTTCCGCCTCGATTCGAAGATCGAAGCGTTCGGCCGAGACCTGGGAGGCCGGATCGACGCTCAAGGCCGCGATCTCATCGCCCGGATCGACGCTCAGGGCCGTGACCTGGGCGGTCGGATCGACGCCCAGGGCGGTCGGATTGAAGCCCAGGGCCGAGGGCTGGGCGCACGCATCGACGCGCTGGCTGGGCGCATCGACGCCCAGACCGCCCGGATCGACGCCCACCTGGAACGCCACGCCGGATAGGCCTCGAGTTCTCGACTGATCCGGCCCCGGCTGGTACCGTTCTCCGGTGAGTGGGGAACCTGCCGGCCCCACGAGGGATCGAGCGCCTGCCCTTCCCCGGGCGGGCGCTTCGCGTATCGATGGAGGAAGATGACCGATCCCCGCCCGGTCCTCGTGGTCGACTTCGGCGCGCAGTACGCGCAGCTCATCGCTCGCCGAGTCCGGGAGTGCCACGTGTACTCGGAGATCGTGCCGTTCGACGCTCCGGTGTCCGAGCTCGCGGCGCGCCGTCCTGCCGGCCTGATCCTCTCCGGGGGTCCGGCCTCGGTGTACGTGCCGGGCGCCCCGAACGTGGATCCGGCGCTGTTCGATCTCGGTGCCCCCGCGCTCGGGATCTGTTACGGGCACCAGGCCATGGCCCGGGCGCTCGGCGGCAGGGTCGAGCCGACGGGGATCCGCGAGTACGGGCGGACCACCCTTCGCGTGAGGACCCCCGGGACCCTGCTGGCCGACCTCCTCGCCGAGGAGACCGTCTGGATGAGCCACGGGGACGCGGTGACGGCCGCACCCGAGGGGTTCGTGGTGACCGCCTCCACGGACTCCACCCCGGTCGCGGCCATGGAGGACCCGTCGCGCGGCCTCTTCGGCGTCCAGTTCCACCCGGAGGTCGCCCACACCCCGCGCGGCCTCGACGTGCTGAAGCGGTTCCTGTACGACGCCTGCGGCCTGCTGCCCGACTGGACCCCGGCGAACGTGATCGAGCGGGCGGTGGAGCGGATCCGCCTCCAGGTGGGCGAGGCGCACGCGCTCTGCGCGCTGTCCGGCGGTGTGGACTCGTCGGTGGCCGCGCTGCTGATCCACAAGGCCATCGGCAAGAACCTGACCTGCGTGTTCGTCGACCACGGACTGCTGCGCGAGGGCGAAGCCAAACAGGTCGTGCAGACCTTCGGCGACCACTTCCAGGTGCCGCTCATCCACGTGGACCGTTCGGCGCAGTTCCTGGGCCGGCTGCACGGCGTCACCGACCCGGAGGAGAAGCGAATGGCCATCGGTGAGCTGTTCATCCGGAGCTTCGAGGAGATCGCCCGTGACCTCGACCCGGCGCCGCGGTTCCTGGTGCAGGGAACCCTCTACCCCGACGTGATCGAGAGCGGGTCGCGGACCGCTGCCAGGATCAAGAGCCACCACAACGTGGGCGGCCTCCCCGAGGTCATGGACTTCGAGCTGGTCGAGCCCCTGCGCGACCTGTTCAAGGACGAGGTCCGGCTGGTGGGGGAGGAGCTCGGGCTGCCCGAGGAGATCGTGCGGCGCCAGCCCTTCCCCGGGCCTGGCCTGGCCGTGCGGATCGTCGGCGAGGTCACCCGGGAACGCCTGGCGGCCCTGCGGAACGCCGACCGGATCGTCCAGGAGGAGATCCGAAGGGCGGGGATGGCCGGCGAGCTGTGGCAGGCGTTCGCTGTCCTCCTGGCCGGGGTGCGCACCGTGGGCGTGATGGGGGACGGCAGGACCTACGAGAGCCCGGTCGTGATCAGGGCCGTCACCAG
>DASWCX010000340.1:0-1579 GCA_036395815.1 Actinomycetota bacterium
AGGGGACGCACGTGGGAGGTTTGCTCCGCGCGCTCGACGATGCGGGCGTGCCCCGGTCGGTCCCCGAGAGTGGCCTGTCGCTGCTGGCCGAGCCGGCCACGTTCCCGTTCGTCCTGGCCCTCCGATGGATCGCCCGGCCCGAGCGACGCGATGGCCTGGTCGAGTCCCTGCTGACCTCGGACCTGGCCCGGCTGTCGCCCGCCGCGGCCCGGGGGCTGGTCCGGGCCGCGGCGGCGGCCGGCCGGCCCGGCGCTGGGGCGCTCGAGCACACCGAGGGCCTGGCCCCGCAGGAGATCGCCGGGCTGGACCAGCTTCGCCGGGCCCTGGAGGAGGCCGAAGCCAAGGCCGTCTCAGTGCTCGAGGCATTCCGGGTGCTGTGGAGGACGCTGCCCTACGGCCGCCGGCTGGTCGAAGCGGGGAGCGGGCCGGCTCCGGATCGTCGAGCGGAACGGGACCTCGACGCCGTGGTTGCCTTCGCCGACGCGGTGTCCGCGGCCGGGGAGCGCGCCGATCCCTCCGTGGCGTCGTTCCTGGAGTTCGTGGAGAGCGGGGACGAGGGTCCCGGCCTGGTTCGAGGTCCCTCTGGCTCGGGAGAGGGGGCAGGGGCGGTCCAGGTGCTCACGGCCCACGGGGCGGCCGGACGTGAGTTCGACACCGTCGTGGTGGTGGGGACGGTGGAGGGGAACTTCCCCAGCCTCTCCCGGTCCGAGCCCATGTTCGACCTAGCCGTGCTCGACCGGCCGGTCAGTCAGTCCGAACGCAACCGGCTCCGGCTGGAGGACGAGCGCCGGCTGTTCGACGTGGTTCGAACGCGGGCCCGGCGTCGCGTCCTGTTCACGGCCAGCGCCCCGCACGGCGAGGGGACGCAGCTCTCGGCCCGGTCGAGGTTCGTGGCCGAGCTCGGCGTCCACTGGAACCCCGCGCCGGCCGGCCCGTTCGACGACCCGCTGACCGTGGCCGAGGCCGCCGCCGTGTGGCGGCGTCGATTGGCCGACCCCGCACGGCCGGCGGGGGACAGGCTGGCCGCCCTCGACGGCCTGCTGGCGCTCCGGCCGTGGGTGGAGCCCGCCGCCTGGTGGTTCCAGCGCGGCTGGACCGGAACCGACCGGCCGCTGCACGAGAGCATCCGAGTCTCATTTTCGAAGCTCGACACCCTGGAGAACTGCGAGCTGCAGTACGTGCTGGCCCAGGAGCTCGGGCTGGAGACCCGGGCCGGCTACCACGCCTGGGTGGGAGGCCTGGTCCACCAGCTGGCGGAGGAGTTCGACCGGGACGAGCTGCCGCGCACGCTGGAGGCGCTGGTGGCCGCGGCGGACGAGCGGTGGCGGCCGGGGGAGTTCCCTTCGTTCGCCGTCTCGGAGGCCTTCCGGCGGCTGGTGACGAAGAACATCCTCCCCGGTTGGTTCCACGAGTTCGGCCAGAGCAAGCCGCTGGACCGAGAGGTGGAGTTCGCCTTCGAGTTCGAGGGAGCCACGGTCAGGGGGTACATCGACCGGATCGGAAAGGCCGGCTCGGGCACCCAGATCACCGACTACAAGACGGGCCGGTCCCGGGGGAAGGGCAAGGCCGAGGAGAACCT
>DASWCX010000341.1:0-8391 GCA_036395815.1 Actinomycetota bacterium
GCGTTGCTCGCTCGAAGGGTGGCCGCGCCGAAGTACCGGCTGGACGACGTGGCCGTGACATCGGTGGGCCCCCGAAGTAGCGCGTCCACCTGGTCGTCGCTGACGGTGTCCAGGTGCAGCGTCCCGTCGAGACCGAAGCTCCGGAGGGCGGGCACCTCGAACCGCCGGAGGATCCCGGTCTCCTCGTCCTGCTGGAAGGGCGCGTCGGTCCGGGCTCGGTCGAACAGGTAGGTGAGCGACGCCTCGGCGAGCAGCGATCGCCCCCGCGGGGTGGCGCCGATGGTGTCGATCAGGTCGTGGGGAACCTGGACCACCTCCCGAACCTTGAGCCCGGGGAAGGTGATCTCGCTGAATCCGACGGCCGTGTCCAGCTCCGAGGCGCTCACCGCGGCGATCCGTACCCGGAGGAAGGAGGTCTCCCGGGCGGGGAAGCTGACCTCGGTCGTCCCCGGGTGGACCGTGGTGAGCCACGAGGAGCCGTCGGAGAACTCGAGCCGCGCCAGGGTGACCTGCCGGGTGCCGGGGAACGGGAGCGGCGGCTCCGTGAGCGAGACCTCCGACAGGGTCCTGGGGCCGGTGAAGGCCACCGTGATCCACGACCCCACCGGGTTGCCGAACGCCCCGACCTCCCACGCGGTCTTGAGGTCGCCATCGAACGCGTTCGCCGGGCGGGCCGTGGGGATCTGGCGGAAGATGGAACCGTACGCGGACGCCGTGATCGAGCGCACGCCCTCGTAGACGGCGACGCTCTGTGCGTCCGTCCGCCCGCCGAACAGTCCGTAGGCGATCAGCCCCGGGAGGGTCTGCCCGGCCGGAAGGGTGTAGGAGAAGTTGTGTCGGACGCCCCCCTGGGTCCAGGCCCGCCTCCGGTTGGAGTCGGTGATCACGAAGGAAGGGTCGTCGCCCGCCAGCGTGGCCAGCTGGGCCGGGGAGAGGGCCCCCGAGTACAGGACGGGGGGGTCGCCGTCGAGCAGTCCGTCCCTGGCCGCCGAGGCCAGGCCGAACCCGTCGCCGCTGATCACCACGGGGTGGAGGAAGTCCGCGTGCACGACCGGAGCGGGGTTCGGAACCGGGAGGATCTCGATGGGGGCCAGCCTCCGCTCCTCCGCGGTTGGAGCGGGCTGTCCCCTGGTCGCCTCGGCCCGCGGCACGATGCCGGCCCCGGGGGGGCCGAAGGGACGAGGCCGGCCCAGCGACGGGTCCCTGGCGAGGGTCTGCACCTCCGCCGGGCGGGCCGCGCCCGACTCCTCCCATCGGAGATCGTTCTGCAGCACGACCTGGTTGATCCCCAGATACCGGAACAGGGTGGCGGCGTTCTGCGACCGCGTGTCCTGCTGGTACGGCTGTTCGATCGCGGCCAGAAGGTTCGAACCGTAGTGCTCGCCGACCGGGACCCGGGCCGGATGAACGGAATCCAGCCACGGTGTGGCCTCGGGGATCCCATCGTGAAGTCTCCCCCACGCGTACGCCGGGGCCGCGGCGCTCGGGGCGAAGAAGGCTCGATAGCCGCGGTTCGTTCCCCGCAGCCACGCCAGCGCGCTGGTCCAGTACGAGGGGATCCCGCGAGTGGTCCGGCTCGACGCGTAGAGCTGGCCGGAGCGAAGCGGGGTGGCCGCGGCCAGCAGGGCGACCAGCGCCAGGACGGCCACGGCGAGCCTGCCGGCCCCCGCCCACTCCAGCGTGGCCACCCGTTCCCACAGCGCCTCGAGGCCCACGGCGGCCAGCACGGCCAGCGCCAGGGCCAGCGTCGGCCCGAACTTGTACGTCGTTCGGAGTCCGGCCAGGACCCGGACCCTTCGAAAGGCCACGTCGAGGAGGTGGCCGAACGGCGTCGGCGACTTCACCGGGAAGATCCCGGCCATCACCACGACGGCCAGGATGGCGAGGAACAGGAAGAACAGCCGGTAGCGCCACCGCACCAGCCAGGCGGACAGCACCGCGCCGACCGGGACGGCGAACCCGAGGATGATCAGGAGCGGCGAGGTGATGAAGCGCTGCACGGTGGGGACCCAGGCCCCGCTCTGATCCCACCCGTAGAAGCCCCAAAACCCGAGGCCGCGGATGGTCTCGGAGAAGCTCGAGGCCACGTTGATCACGCGAGGTTGCTCGCTCAGGGCCAGCACGTTCGACACGTCCGAGCTCGATGACAGGGCGAAGATCCAGTACGCGTTCAGCGCCACCACGAACAGGAGCGACCAGCCGGCGAAACGGGCCGCTTGCCGCAGGGGGACGGCCCGCTCGATCCACACCGCCCAAGCCATGAACGCCACGACCGGGATGAACGAGTACACCTGCGGCGCGCCGTTCCCGCCGCCCATCAGGAACGAGGCCAGGCCGACGAGCGCCGGACCGGCCAGCCCGCGCTCCGGCAACCATCGCACCGTGATGTACATGAGGGCCGGCAGCAGGACGTAGGGGAGGAACGCCGCCGAGGTCGGCAGCCCGTAGCCGAACGTGTACGGGGTGAGGGTGTAGATCAGGGCCGCCGACACCGGGGCGATGATGGTTCGACGCCCCCGCAGCCGGTCGAGCAGGAACACCATGCCGGCGGCCGAGACGAACAGCAGCAGCCCGTGCCACAGGCGCTCGGCGACCCAGACGGGGAGGCCGGCTCCGCGGAGCAGGCCGACCACCACGCCCATGGGAACCAGGGTTCCCGTGTGCTGCTCGACCCCCAGCATGGGGCTCGACTTCCACAGGGTCAGTTGCTGCGACAGGTCGGTGCCGGGGGCGAACCAGGTGGCGTCCCTGGTGTCTGCCACGTAGCGGCCCGGCTGCGAGAAGAACGGCAGCGACACCAACGCGAGCGCGAGGATCAGCCACATCAGGCGCCGGCCACTCAGGATCGAACGACGCCTCGGGACGCCCGGCGCAGGTTCGACGGACTGGGGAACCTCTTCGACCTGCGCATCGGACTTCACGCGGATACCCCCTCAACCCGACCGCGAGGGGAACAGTCTGCCCCGCCTCGGGGGGGATGGCAATGTCGGGGCGCGAATCGGCCGAACCGTGCGCCTACTCCTAACCGGCTGCGGGCCGCAGCCCTCCTACCACGACGTCACCGACGCAGATCCGGCTGGCACCACCCTCGATCGTCACCGTGGTGGCCGTTCCGATGTGCACGAGGGTCAGAGCGTGATGTCCGCGGAGGAATCTCACGAGTTGGCGGTCGCCGTCCACGGTGATGAAACCCAGAGCCGGCGCGTTCGAGGCGTACGAGAGGCTCACCCCCCAGTTCCACGAGAAGAGTTTGCCCTTGAGGGGCACGGTGACCGGCGCTCCATTCACCAGATACCCGCACCCCAGGACCGGGCCTGGCCTGGCAGTGGTCAGGCGCCCGACCTGGACCGGGCGGAGGTGTCCGGTGGTATCGAACATCAGCATGTGCTCATCGGGTGCGTTCCACCGGATGTGGGGGGTGATCGGGGCCAGCGCCCGGGAGAACTTGGCAACCTCCGGGAAGGCCACGGCCAAGACAGCGCTCGACGGCACGAAGTCGTTGACTACCGATGCCGTCGGGTGCAGGGCGACCTCCGATTTCACGGTGGCGAGCCACTCCTTCGCCGAGTTGCCCTTCGGCGCAGCAACCATCTTGAAGCTCGTGATGAGCGCCGACGTGGCGTAGATCAGCACCAGGCCAAGGGCGAACGACCGGCTCGATGACCATCGGCTTCGGGCGGTTCCCTGTATGGGCTCAGGCGGAGCGCTTCCCTTCAGGCCCTGGTCCCCCTGTCCGCGGTCGAGGACGATCACGCGCCGAGCCCACCCCGGGTCGTTCCGGCGTTCCAGGGGCACCATGAACGCCAGGGCAAGCCCGATGGCGAACACCGGGACCGAATCGGCCACGTAGCGAGTGGCTTCGCCGATCACGTATCCGGCGAACCTCAGGCGGCCCGAGGCGACGAGCAGGACGCACAGCGAGGCGTAGACAGAGGGCAGGACCCAGGCCCGCCAGGCCGCCCGGCGAACGACGAGCGACACCATCACCAGGACTGTCGCCAGCGCCCAGGTGATCAGTCGAGGGCCGCGGGCCAGCTCGTTGACGAACCCCCAGGGCGAGACCGACAGGTGAGAGACGGACCACGGGCCCCCCACATAGGTGGGGATGAGCGTGTATCCGAGCGTCCTGTTGGCCAGCCGCCCCACCTCCACGAGCGTCGGCCTGTTGGTGAGCTGCCATTTCGCCACGCTGAGGTACCACCCGAGATAGGCAGCGCTGATCCCTCCGAGGACCCCCCACAGTTGCCACCGGCCGGCGGTGACTCCTCGCAGCCGCGCCCATCCGCGCCCGTCGCCCAGGAACAGCAGCACGAACAGCGCCGCCAATGGGAGGATGAGGAGTGACTTCTCCCACCACAGCAGCGCTCCCGCGTACACGAGGCCGACGGCGGCCAGCCTGCCGGGCGACGGGGAACGGACGAAGCGAAGGACGGCGAAGAGCGTCGCAACGATGAACACCTGGAGCGGGATGATCCCCAAGCCCGTCGCCCACCACATGGCGGGCGGCACCGACAGAGGACAGAGCATGAACACCGCAAGGGGCACCAGGTTGGCGGGACGGTCCCCGAACAGGGCTCGGAGGAACTTCCACATGAGCACGCCACCGACGAACGTGGTGAGCAGGACAGGGGTCACGGCGAGCCCGTAGTTGAGCGGAGCGAGCTTCGTCACCAGCCACACCCATGCGAACTGGCCCGGCTGGAGATGGCCGTTGTATTGGCCGGTCACATAGCGCAGGAATGGGGTCAGCGAAGCGCGAGAGACCCACACCCAGTCGTCCTGGAGAAACGTCGAGCGCAGGACGGCCGAGGTCCGCCAGAGGACGACCGCAACGATCAGCCCGTACGCGAGAAGCGAGTCGAGCGATCGCACCCGGATGCGCACGACGCGGGCGCCAACGTTGGGGCGTTCCTCCTTCTCGACCGTGGCAACGGCCTCGGCCACCCGTCCCCCAATCCCTTTACCGGTCGCCGATGCTACATGTCGGCGGCTATGCCGGGCCGGCGGCGAGGGGTTTCAGATCCCCCACCACGACATCCCCAACACAGACGCGGCTCCCCCCGGCCTCGATCGTGACCGCGGTGGCGGTCCCTGCATGCACGAGGGTAAGGGTATGGCGTCCGGGAAGGAAGCTCACCAGCTGGCGGTCGCCGTCCACCGTGACGAAGCCTGGGGCCGGGCGGTTCGATAAGTAGGAGAGCTTCACCCCCCAGGTCCACGAGAACAGCTGGTGTTTGAGGGGCGCGGTGACTGGCTCGCCGTTGACGAGATAGCCGCAGCCGAAGACGGGGCCGGGTTCGGCGGAGGCGAGCCGCCCGACCTCGGCCGGTCGGAGCCGTCCGTCCTGGTCGAAGATCAGCATGCTCTCGGCCGGAGCGTTCCATCGAACGTGGGGGGCGATCGGCGCGAGCGCCCGCGATTCCTTCGCTGCGTCCGGGAACAGGGCCGGCGGGATCACCCTGGGCAGGTAGCCGTCGACGATGGACGCATCCTGGTGCAGGGCCAGATTCGACCTCACCGTGGCGAACCACTGCCTCGCCGAGAACGTCCCCGCAACTCCTGCCATCCGGGAGCTCGTGATCATGGCGGACACTGCGTAGGCGAGGACCACGGCGATGACGAGCCACCGCCGCATCAAGGAACCGCCCCACCGGGCCGCGCTTCGACCAAAGCTCGTGAGGTCGAGCGACTTGATCCGGCCCTGCGGCCCCAGATCGAGAACGAGCACTCGCCCGCCCCAGGCCGGATCGTTCCGCCGCTCGATAGGCGCCATGAACGCCAGGGCGAGAGCCAGCGCGAACACCGGCACGGAATCGGCGAAGTAACGGGCGCCCAGTCCGATCACGGGACCGATCAGGCCCAGCCGGCCGGAGGCCACAAGCGCGATGTCCAATCCCACGTAGACGCCAAGCAGTACCCACGCCCGCCAGGCTGGGCGGCGAAACAGGAGCGACACCCCGACGACCGCGGCGGCGACTGCCCACGTGAGGAGCCGGGGGAAGGAAGCGAGCTGGTATAAGACGCCTCGGGATGCCGCCCAGGGCCCGCCGAGAAAGGTGGGGATGACCGTGGATCCCACCGCGGTCTTGGAGAGTTGCACCAGCTCGGAGAACGTGGCGCGGTCCGTCAATTGCCACCTCGCGGTGCTCACGTACCAGGCGGTGTAGGGAGCCGAGATCCCCGCGAGCACCGCCCATAGGTGCCACCGCCTCACCGAGACGCTCCGCAGTCGCGCTCGCCCGGTCCCCTCGCCCAGGAAGAGTGCGACGAACAACACCACCAGTGGCAGGATCAGCAGCGCCTTCTCCCAGAAGAGCAAGGCCCCCGCGTACACCAGGCCCGCGGTGACCAGCCGCCAGGTTGAAGGGGCCCGGACGTAGCGAAGCACGACGAACAGCGTCGCGACGATGAAGACCTGCAGCAGGATCGTCTGGAGGCTGGCGGCCCACCACAACGCCGGTGGGACCGACAGCGGACACAGCATGAACACCGCAAGGGGGATGAAGTTGGCGGGCCGATCGCCGAAGAGCGCTCGGAGCAGCCGCCACATCAGCACCCCGCCCAGGAACGTCGCGATCAGGACGGGGGCCACGGCAACTCCGTAGTTGAGCGGAGCGATCTTCGTCACCGCCCACACCAGGGCGAACTGCCCGACCTGGAGGTGGCCGTTGTACTGCATGGTGACGAAGCGCAGGAAGGGGATCCTGGCGGCGGCGGAGGCGTACGCCCAGTCGTCTCCCTGGAAGGTCCACTGCAACGCGGCCCACGCCCGCCAGGCCACCACGAGGGCGACGAACGCGATCGGCAGGAACGAGCTCAAGGAGCGAACCGAGATCCGGACGACCCGGACCGGCGCTTCCTCCTGCTGTTCCTCCAGCCGCTCGCTCTCGGCGGTCGGGGCCTTGGTCATGGACACCTCGCGTAGTCGCCCGGCGAACGCATCATGCCGGGGCTAGTCCAGCTCCCGGATCACCCTGGCGGGGTTGCCCGCCGCCACCACGCCGGGCGGGACGTCGGCGGCGACCACCGAGCCGTAGCCGATCACCGAGTCCCGCCCGATCCGCACGCCCGGCAGGATCGCCGCCCCTCGCGCCACCCACACGTTCTCCTCGAGCACCACGGGGGCGGTGCGAACCTCGGCCAGGGGGTTCGTGCGACGGTCCAGCGCCAAGCTGTGCATATCGGTGTCCAGGATGTGGCACTGGCCCAGGATGCAGCGCGGTCCGATCTCGATCAGCGTGTCGGCCTGGAGGTGCGGCCCGTTCAGGCGGGAGTTCTCCCCGATCCGGATCACCGCGCCGGGCGTCCGGGCCACCAGCCTGGTCCGCCCCCCGAACGCGTAGAGGTTCACCCGGTCTCCCACCAGCACGCGTCCTGGGCCCCTGATGACCAGGCGGTGATTGGCGATGACGTTCCGGCCGAATCGAACCCGGTTCCCCCTGCCCAGGCGGTAGGCCTCGATCACACCACGCGACGTCGCGACCAGGAGCGCCCGTCGCAGCGTGTCCAGCTCCTCCAGCTCCCACGGCGGCGCGGCATCCCCCGACCGCGAGGGCGCATCCTTCCCTCGAATCGTGGAACGAAGAAACATCCGCCTGGGCCCCCCCGGCGCCGATGGTCACGGCCAGCCGCAACGCCACAGTCTGAAGCCGCCCTGCTGGAATGGCAATATTCCGGGCTGCGAACCTAGGCCGGGGTCTGCGCCGGGACGCTGCCCGGTCCGGCCACGGTGGTCCTCGCCGGCCTTCGCGGACGCAGCAGCACCAGGAGCGAGACCACGACCAGCAGGACGCCCACGATCGGACCCCCGATCGGGAGCCAGTCCCGAACCGCCTTCAGCTGGGTGAACTTCGTCCGGATCTGGCGGGCCGTGTCCTCCACCGTGGCGGGGGTGTTCAGGAAGTCCGTGTCGGCCAGCGTCACCTGCCCGCTGCCGGCCGTGTCGGTGACCCACTGCTTCGACTTCTGCCCCGCCTTGAGGATGGCGCCGGTGAAGGGCTCGACCCACAGGGTGGTCGTGGCCTGGTAATAGCGCAGGGCGGTGACGTTCGGCTCATCGGGGTGCTGAAGCAAATAGCCCGGGAAGCTCATGGTCTCGATCAGGGTGGGCGGGACCTCGCTAACGAACTTGTAGCTCTTGAGGCCGGCCACGGTCTCGGTGTCGACGTATCGAGCCGGGAAGGCCAGGTGGGCGGTGCTGTCGTAGAACTGGTACGTCTTCGTCTTCTCGGTCCCGAAGGGGAACTTCAACGTGAGCCCGACGTGGCGGGGCCGCTCGCCGCAACAATGGACGGCGTATCCGCTCACCCGGTCCATCGCGTAGATGTCCTGGGTGTAGTCGATGTCGCCGGCGGTCTGGACGTTGTAGGTCCGGGTGAAGATGCTGATCAC
>DASWCX010000342.1:0-2036 GCA_036395815.1 Actinomycetota bacterium
GGGTGGAGCGACGAACGGAGCGGAAGCCGCGCCGGATCTCCTCGAGCGCGCTGGCGCCTCGCCTCCGGGTGGGTCGCCCCGCGGCCGGCCGCCCTCCGCCCCTTCGGATGAGCCTGGTGGCCAGGGCCACCACCAGGGCGATGGTTCCCGCCCATACCAAGATCAGGTTGTCCGCCCCCAGCCAGGTGGCCAGGGGTCGCGTGATGAGGCCGCCCACCACCTGTCCCAGGACGGACCCCGCGGCGATGATCGGAAAGAAGCGCTTGGCCTGCCTGGTGTCAGTGACCAGCCCGGCCAGGCCCCACACGGCCAGCCCCATGATGAACTGGGCGGCGCCGCCCAGCAGCCACAGCGCGGCGTACACCCATCGGGCCCCGGTGAGCAGGCCACCCCGCCCGGCCAGCGCCAGCAACCCGATGGCCCCGGGGATCAGCAGGAACGCCCGGCCCCGGCCCACCCGGGCCAGGAGCGCGCCGATCCCGAGGGAGATGGCGAACATCAGCCCGCCCAGGAACAGGTACATGACGGGCAGCTTCCCGACGCCGTAGCGGTCGAAGAACAGGGCGTCGATGCCGCTCTGCGCGATCATCAGACCTGCCGAGGAGGCGAATGCGGTCGACAGGGCGAGGCCCACGGTGGGACCCTCGCCCGGACGGAGCCCAAGCAGCCGAATCATTCCGGGGCGAACAGTCGCGGCCCGTCCGTCACGGTGTCAGAGGACCGAGTGAGGTTCCGCTCAGCCTGCGGGGCCGCTTCTCGAGCCAGCGCAACGGCCTCGTCGATGCTCATGGTCCGCCCCTCGGCGAAGAGTTCGTCGATCCGTTCGTCGGCAAGCAACGCCCGTGCCGCGTCGCGAGGGTCATCGATCCCGACCGCGGTCGGCGGTGCCTCGTCGCCCGCGTCCTCCCTGATCCGGTCGACGGCTCCCGCCAACCGGACCGCGACCTCGGGCCGGCCCTCGTGGATCGCCACCATCGCGAGGGTCTGGATGGCTACAGAGATCCCCAGCTTGTGCCCGAGCGTCTCGTTCGCGTCCAGCGTCTCCATCGCGGCGCGACGCGCTCGCTGGACGTCCCCATCTCTGATGGCCAGCACCGCCGTGCCTCCCGCCGCCTGGATGACGCCCCACAGATGGCCTACCCTGCGGAACGTTCGATACGCCTCATCAAAAAGGGCACGGGCTTCCTCCCGATCTCCCCGTCGCAGGGCGACGGTCGCAAGCGCCGTGTCCACGAAAGCCAGATTGACGTCGTCGCCCGGCTCCCGGTACAGGTCCGCCGCCCGCCGGAGCAGCTCCCCGGCGCCGTCGAGGTCCCCGGCCAGCTGATGGGCGAACGACAGGTTGTACGCGGCGTCGGCTTCGGCGCCCCGATCTCTCAGCTCCACCGCGATGGCCAGGCTCTCCTCGTACGGTCCTCGAACCGCCGCCGCCGGCTCCTGCTGCCAGTACGCCAGGCCCGCCTTCGCCGACAGCCCCCTGGCCCGCCCGACCGTCCGGGCCGCCGCCTCCGGCATGGCGAGGACCTCGTCGGTCCATCGCCGACCTTCCGCCAGATGGCCGCGCATCAGCCAGAACCGCCACAGGGCTCCCGCCATCCGAAGCCCGGACTCGGCCTCCCCGGTTTGGATCGCCCGGCGGAGGGCGGCCCGGAGGTTGGCGTGCTCTCGTTCGAGACGGTCGAGCCATCCCGGGTCTCGGCCGAGCAGATGGGGCGCGGCCGTCTCGGCCAGGGCCAGGAAGTACGACAGGTGGCTGCGTCGGGTCCGATCCTCCTCCCCAGCCTCCGCGAGGACGTCCCGCCCGAACTCACGGATCGTCTCGAGCATGTCGAATCGACGGCCACCCGGAATGGATTCGCGCCGGATCAGGCTCTTGTCCAGGAGTGAGCCCAGCGCGTCCAGGGTGTCGAGGCCCACCTCCCCGTCGGGGTTAGCCACGGCTTCGGCGGCCTCCAACGTCCATCCTCCGACGAACGTGGACAGGCCTGCGAACAGCCGCTGCTCGGCCGGCTCGAGCAGGCCGTAGCTCCAGGCGA
>DASWCX010000343.1:0-2135 GCA_036395815.1 Actinomycetota bacterium
GTGGGCATGCCTCCCGGGAGGGGAAGGTCGTCGTCGATCGTCTTGGGGACGTGCGCCACGCGGATGCCGCCATCGGCCGCCTCCGCCACCTTCGACGCCGAGAACGCCGTGTCGTCGCCCCCGATCGTGACCAGGGAGTCCACCCCCAGCTCCCGGAGGGTCCGCAGGCAGTTGTTCATCCGCCAATCGGGGTCCTCGGCGTCGGGATCCTTCGTGGTCGGGTTGGCCCGCGACGTGAACAGGATCGATCCGCCCTGGACGTGGATCCGGGAGACGTCGGGGATCGACAGCGGCTGGGCGAACTGGGCCTCGCCCTTGATGAGGTGCTCGAACCCGTCCAGGATCCCGACCACCTCCCACCCGCTGTTGACGGCCTCGATCGTGGCGGCGGAGATGACCGAGTTGATGCCCGGCGCCGGCCCGCCCCCACAGAGGATCCCGACCCTGTGCCCTCGATCCGCCACCGACCCCTCCTGGCCTCGGAGGCGCCATTCTAGCCAGCCCGGGCGGGGGCCCGGTCCGCCGTCCTCCGGCACGCTCAAGGGGACCCCGCGACCCGTCGATCCCCCGAAGGAGGACGAAAGGACCTGCGATCGTGCGACGGGCAATCCGGTTCACGCTGGCGATCGTCCTGCTGGCGGCGGCCGGCGGGGCTGGACGTCCCGCGTCCGCCGACTCGGTCGAAGATCAGCTGGCCCGGGCCAGGTCCAGCCGGGAGGCCGCGCAGGAGGCACTCGACCACATCGAACGCCGGGTGGCCTCCCTCACGGCGGAGTACGAACGGGCCAGGGGCCATCTGCAGGACGCGGCCCGCAGCGTCTTGGCCGCATACGAGGAGCGCATCGCGGTCTCCGCCCGGCTCGCGGAGGCCAGGGAGATCCTGAACCGGCAGGCGGCCCGAGCCTACGAGGCCGGGCCGGCCGTATCCATCGAGCTCTTCCTGGGGTCCACCTCGCCCTCGGATTTCGCCTCCGCGCAGGAGTTCGCCGCGAGGGCCATCGGCGTGAACGGCGAGATCGTCTCCCGCGTGGAGGCACTGAACCTGGACGCGCGGCGGACGGCCGCGGCGTTCGAACGAAAGCAGGCCGACGCGGCCTCCACGTTCCGCAGGCTCCAGTCGCTGGCGGCCCAAGCCGCCCAGCAGGTCGCCGAGGCGAAGTCCCTGGCGGACGCGGCCGGCCTGGCCGTGGCCAAGCTGGACAAGCAGGAACGGGCATTGCGGGCCGCCCAGTCGATCTCGCGGTCCGCCCTCTCCGGGTTGGTCGACGCCGAGCGCGGGGTGGACCAGAGCCGCCTCCTCGCCATGCTCGGCCCCAACGGAGGGCGGGGCTGCGAGATCCCCGCCGGGCTCCGTGAGACCTCCCAGAGCCTGGCCGGCATCTCCTCGTGGTACGGGTGGGGATTCGCCGGCCGGTCCACGGCCAGTGGGGCCATCTACGACCCGCGACTGTTCACCGCGGCCAACAAGGAGCTTCCGCTCGACACGTTCATCCGGGTCCACTACGGCGCGAGGTGCGCCATCGTGTTGGTGAACGACCGCGGCCCCTACATCGCGGGGCGGGTGCTCGATCTCTCCCAGGCCGCGGCCGAGTACCTCGGGGTGGGTCTGAACTACGTCACGGCCGACGTCCTGGCCCCGACCTGACCGCCCGCTCCCTTCGAGGCCAAGGGGATCGAAGCGCGTCCCTCGTCCGGCCCGGTACCATCCGCGGTCATGGCGCGGGTGCTGGCCATCGACGCGGGGACCACCGGGGTCCGGGCCATGCTGGTGGACGAAGCCGGGGAGGTGCTGGCGCGGGGCTACCGGGAGTTCCCCCAGGGATTCCCCCGGCCGGGCTGGGTCGAGCACGACCCTGAGCACTGGTGGGCCGCGCTGCTCGAAGCCACCTCCGAGGCGCTGGGGCGGGCCGGCACGGAGCCCGCCGACGTGGCCGCGATCGGCATCACCAACCAGCGCGAGACGACCGTGGTGTGGGATCGGGCCACGCTCCGGCCGGTCCATCCCGCCATCGTGTGGCAGGACCGGAGGACGGCTCGGCTCTGCGAGCAGCTCCGCGAAGAGGGATGGGACGAGCGGGTCCGGGCCCGAACCGGGCTGGTGATCGACCCGTATTTCTCCGGCACCAAGCTCTCCT
>DASWCX010000344.1:0-5519 GCA_036395815.1 Actinomycetota bacterium
TGTTCATTCCTTGGGTCATGGACCGCCCAGGAGGCAATTTTCTGCCCAAGGAATGGCGGCTGCCCGACCGAGAGCGCCGTTCCTCGGGCGTGGCTCTCGTGGCTGGTGGTGGGGCTGGCCGCCCTGGGCGGCCTGTTCGCGATGACCTTCCGCTGACGCGGCGCCCCTCAGACCTCGAGCGGCACCAGCTCGAACTTCACCGTGTCGACCAGGCCGCGGTCGGTGATCTTGAGCTCGGGGATCACCGAGAGGGCAAGGAACGACATCGCCATGAACGGCGAGAGGAGGGTGGCGCCGAGGTCCCGGACCGCCTCGTGCATGTGCCCCACCCCGGCGGCCACCTCCTCGACGGGCCGGTCGCTGAGCAGCCCCCCGATGGGACAGGGCACCTCGCCCACGATCCGTCCGCCGGCCACCGCGACCTGGCCTCCGCCCGTCTCCGACAGGCGGTTCACCGCCGCCGCCATGTCGGCGTCGTCCACCCCCACCACCACGACGTTGTGGGCGTCGTGCGCGTACGTGGACGCGAGCGCTCCCCGCTGCAATCCGAAGCCCCGGACGAACCCGACGCCGATCCGTCCGGTCCCCCGGTGCCGTTCCACCACCGCGATCTTCGCCAGGTCCCTCGGCGGGTCGGCCACGGCCCGCCCGTCCCTCCGGGCCGGTTCGTCCATCAGGGCCCGGGTCACGATCTGTCCGGACTCGACCCCGATGACCCGCACCCGCCCGTTCGCGCTCACCGCGAAGTCGGCGGCCGAGAGCTCGGGCACCCGCACGCTCCCCCGCATCCACTCCGGCGCGGCGGGGCCGCGGATGTCGCCCACGGCCTCGCCCTCCGAGGCCACCAGCCGGCCCCGCTTCCACACCGCGGCGGGCCGGAAGTCCTCCAGGTCCGGGACGGCCACGATGTCGGCCAGGTAGCCGGGCGCGACGGCGCCGTGCTCGTGCAGCCGATGGTACCGGGCGGCGTTCAACGTCCCCATGACCAGCGCATCGTGCGGCGGGCACCCAAGGCGCACCGCCTTTCGCATGACCGCGTCGATGTGGCCGTCGGCCACAAGGTCGTCGGGCTCCATGTCGTCGGTGCACACCATGGTGTTGCGCGGGCCGTGCCTGAGGACCAGGGGGATCAGCGCCTCGAGGTTCCTGGCCGCGGATCCCTCGCGGATCATGATCCACATCCCGAGGCGCCGCTTCTCAAGGACCTCCTCGTACGTGGTGCACTCGTGGTCGCTTCGAACGCCGGCCGCGAGGTACGCGTTGAGGTCCCTGCCGGTGAGGCCCGGCGAGTGGCCGTCGATGTGGGGCGGAGGCTTCGCCGCGTGGGCCGCCTCGATCTTCGCCAGCGAGTCGTCGCCACCGGCCGCGACCGCCGGGTAGTTCATCATCTCGGCGATCCCCAGGGCCCGGGGCTCCTCCCGCAGGTAGCCGGCGATCTCCTCGGCCGTGACGGTGGCCCCGCTGGATTCGAACTCGCTCGCCGGCACGCATGACGAGACCATGACGAAGATGTCGATGGGGACCCCCTCGGCGGTGGCGAGAAGGGCCCGCACGCCGTCGAGGCCGAACACGTTGGCGATCTCGTGCGGGTCGATCACCACGGTGGTGGTCCCGTGCGGCAGCACGGCCCTGGCGAACTGGTCCGGCAAGAGCTTGGTGGACTCGAGGTGCATGTGCCCCTCGATGAACCCGGGAAGGATGGTGAGCCCGCGCGCGTCGAAGGTCTCCCGGCCCTCGTACCCGGGCCCCACGCCCGCGACGTGCTGGCCGCTCACCGCCACGTCGGCCTCGAGCAGCTCTCCCGTGAACACGGACGCCACCCGGCCGCCCTTCAGCACCAGGTCGGCCGGCTCGTCGCCCCGGGCCACGGCCAGCCGGCGCCTGAGGTCGCTCAGGATCTCCTCCCCCGACATGCCAGGTAGGTTGCCACGTTTCGCCCAAGACGTGAAGCCGCGCTGAAGGCCACGAGCCGTAGGGCTTGGTGCCGAGATGGATCAGTGGTTGTCGACCACGCAGAACAGGTTGCCTTCGGGATCGGCCATGACCACGAAGTCCTCGTCGCCTCCGGGGAGGCGGACCACGGCCGCGCCCAGCCCCATCAACCGCCCGACCTCCGCCTCCTGGTCGGCCGTGTACAGGTCGAGGTGGAGCCGGTTCTTGCCCGGCGTGGGGTCGGGGACCACCTGCAGCGAGACGTTGACCCGACCGGCGGGATCGTCGAGCCGACACCACCGCTCGGTCCGCCCCGACTCGTCGGGGCGGTAGCCCAGGGCGTCGCCCCAGAACCGCGTCATCAGTTCCAGGTCCGCGCAGTCGATCACGACGCTGCCCACGCGAACCGGGTCCGATCCCATCACCCCTCCGCCCGCTCCAGGATCCGGCGGGCCACCCGATGACCCTCGCCGGCGATGGCCTCCTCGTCCGCCGTCACCAACAGGCCGGCTGAGACCACCCGCCGGCCGTCGACGAACAGGTCCCGCCCCCGCTGGGGCGCGCAGAAGACCAGGGCGGCGACCGGGTCCGCCTCGGCTCCGGCGAACGCCAGCCCGCCCACGTCGAACAGGGCGATGTCGGCCCGCTTGCCCACCTCGATGGAGCCGACGTCGTCCCGGCCCAGGCAAGCGGCGCCACCCCAGGTTGCAACGCGGAGCGCCTCCCGGGCGCCGATGCCGCGCTCGGTGCCCTCGGCCCGGCTCACCAGCATGGCTTGCCGCGCCTCCGCCAGGAGGTTGCCGGCGTCGTTCGACGCCGACCCGTCCACCCCGAACCCGACCGGAGCCCCCGCCGCCAACAGCGAGGGCCCGGGCGCGATCCCGGAGCCCAGGCGGAGGTTCGACGTGGGGCACCAGGCCACCCCGGTGGAGGTCTCGGCCAGACGCGCGACGTCCCGCTCGTTCAGATGGACGCAGTGGGCCAGCCAGACGTCCGGCCCGAGGTACCCGAGGCCATCGAGGAGCTCCAGGGGCCGCCGCCCGAACCGTTCCACGCAGAACGCCTCCTCGTCCCTCGTCTCGGCGATGTGGGTGTGCAGCTGGACGCCCAGCCCCCGGGCCAGGTCGGCCGACAGCCTCATCAGGCGCTCGGTGGCAGAGAAGGGCGAACAGGGGGCCACCGCGATCCGAAGCATCGAACCCGGCTCGGGATCGTGGAACCGCCGGATGGCCGCCTCGGTCTCCGCGAGGACGTCGTCGGTCTCCTGGACGATCGAGTCGGGCGGCAGGCCCCCCTTCGACCGCCCGAGGTCCATCGATCCCCGGCAGGGATGGAAGCGCAGGCCGATCTCCGCCGCGGCCTCCACCTCGGCCTCCAGCAGGCCGGGGACCGCGGGGGGAAACACGTAGTGGTGGTCGGTGGTGGTGGTGCAGCCGGACAGCGCGAGCTCGGCCAGCCCGACCCGGGCGGCGGCGCGCTCCCACTCGGCGTCGATCCCGGCCCACACCGGATACAGCTCGGTGAGCCACCCGAACAGGCCGTGGTCCATCGCCCGAACCCGGGTCAGGACCTGGTACAGGTGGTGGTGCGCGTTGACCAGGCCCGGCAGGGCCACCGCCCCCCGCCCGTCGACTCGTTCGGTCGGTTGGACCTGGGCACCCGGTGGCTCGCCCACGCCGACCCAGGCGACCCGGCCGTCCTCGATCAGGATGGATCCACCGGACAGCTCGGTCCCGGCGTCGTCCATGGCCACCACGGCCTCGCAGTCGTGGATGAGCACCCGCCCCGGACGCGCGACCGTCGACCCCGGGGCCATCAGCCCTTCATCGGGATCTGCTGGTCGGTCTCCTCGCCCTTCGCGTTCAGCGCGCTCTGCCCCAGGGCCATCCCCGCGTACTTCGGCATGGGTTCGTTCCCGGGGACGTCCGGGACCGGCGGCCATCCTTCCGTGCTGGCGGGGGGGCGGATGCCGACGAGATCGTCGGGGCGGACCGGCACCCGGTTGAGCTCGCGGCCGGTGGCGTCGCGCAGGGCCGCCACCACCGCCGCGGTGGAGACGATCGTCCCGTGCTCCCCCACGCCCTTCACCCCGTAGGGCACGTCCGGCTCGGGATCCTCCACGATCTCCGACACCACCGGAGGCATGTCCAGGAACGTCGGCAGCAGGTAGTCGGTGAACGAGGGGTTCCGGATCACGCCGTCCTCGACCTGGAGCTCCTCCAGGATTGCCAGCCCGATCCCCTGGGCCGTGCCCCCCTCGAGCTGGCCCTCCACGCCCTGCGGGTTGATGGCTCTCCCCACCTCGGCCACGGCGGCCACCTGCACCACGCGGACCAGCCCCAGCCCTTCGTCGACCTCGACCACCGCGCGCTCCGCGGCGAAGGCGAACTCCGTGTGCGGGTCGCCCTGGCCGTTCTCGTCCAGTGGCGTGGTGGGGCGGTGGTGGTGGACGGCGCGCTCGGTGATCGGCTCGTCCAGGAAGTCGGCCACCTCCCCGGCCGGCGTACCGTCCAGGAGAACCCGTCCGTCCTCTAAGGAGAGCCTCCCGTCCGGGCCGCCGTCCCGCGACCGCGCCCGAACCCGTTCGAACAGCCGGGCCCTCGCCGCGGCGCAGGCCATCTGGGTGGCGCCCCCGGTCATGAGCGTCTGCCGGGACGCCGACGTCGAACCGGCCGACCCCACGAGCGTGTCGGGGTTTCGAACCACCACGTGCTCGATCCCGAGCTCGGACCGGGCGATCTGGGCCATCACCGTGTGCAGCCCCTGGCCGAAGTCGACGCCAGCGCTGTGCAGCTCTGCAACCGGGCCCTCGGGCCCGTTCGTGAGCGTGACCACGACCTCCGACGAGTCGTCGAAGCCCTCGCTGTAGGCGATGTTCTTGTACCCCACGGCGTAGCCGACCCCCCGCCGGATGCCCTCGCCGTGGGTGACGTTGCCCGCGCCGCCGGGCAGGGTCACCGGGTCGCGCTCCGTGCCCGGCTGGTGATCCTCCGGCATGGCGATCGACGCGCACCGTTCGATCACCTCGCGGACCGGGGCGGCTCCCCGAACGACCTGCCCCGTCGGCAGGACCGAGCCCGGCTCCAGCGCGTTCTTCAGTCGAAGCTCGATCGGGTCCATGTCCAGGGTCTTCGCCAGCCGGTCCATCTGGGACTCGTGGGCGAAGGCCACCTGGGGGGCACCGAAGCCGCGCATGGCCCCGCACGGAGGATTGTTCGTGTAGACGCACGTGCCCTCGATGAAGGCGTTGGGGACCTCGTACGGCCCCGCGGCGAAGGTGGTGGCGTTGCCGATCACGGCCGGCGAGGACGACGCGTAGGCCCCCCCGTCGCAGAGGAGCCTGGCCCGCACGTTCACCAGCCGGCCGTCGCGCGTGGCCCCGGTGCGCATCCAGATCCGGAACGGGTGGCGGTGCACGTGGCCGAAGAAGGACTCCTCGCGCCCATAGGTCATCTTGACCGGACGGCCGGTTCGGAGCGCCAGCATGGACGCGTGGATCTGCACGTTCACGTCCTCACGGGACCCGAACGCCCCGCCCACGCCCGCCATGTACAGCCGAACCTTCTCCTCCGGCAGGTCCAGGCACG
>DASWCX010000345.1:0-2762 GCA_036395815.1 Actinomycetota bacterium
ACTCTGAAGCGGCAGATCGCCATCGTGCGAAGCCAGATCGCCGACGTCGGATCCCAAACGACGTCATCGAACGGGAACCTGGCGAAGCAGCAGAGTGCTAATCACGACCTGATGGACCGGATCACCACCCAACGGGAGAGGATCGCGCAGCAGGAGAAGAAGGTCGGCGACCTGGGAGCCTGACGCCCCCGCCAGGTCGTGAAACCTGACCGGACCCGACGGGTCCCACTTGACAAGTGGCCATTCTCTCCTCCATATTTCTCTAGGAGTCTAGAGATATAGGAGGAAGGTGTGATCCAGTTCCGGCTCGACGCTCGATCGGGCGTTTCCACCTACCTGCAGATCGTCCACCAGGTCCGCCACGCCGTGCGCCTCGGCATGCTTCGTCCCGGCGACCAGCTCCCCACGGTGAAGGAGGTCGTCGGCTCGCTCGCCATCAACCCGAACACGGTGCTGAAGGCCTATCGCGAGCTGGAGCACGACGGCCTGGTCGAGGGCCGCCCCGGGGTTGGGACGTTCGTCCGGGAATCGGTGGGCGGGCCGCCGCCGAGCAACCATGCCGCCCTCCGCCGGGGCCTCGACCGGTGGCTGCACGCCGCGTTCGCGGCCGGACTGGACGTCGAGGACGTGAGGGCGCTGTTCGAGACTTCGATGCAGGACCTGAGAGAGGAGGGAGTGGCATGACCGCCGCCGTCATCGCCGCCGGCCTGGGCAAGCAGTACCGCGACTACTGGGCGCTGCGGGATTGCAGTCTCGAGATCCCCGAGGGCCGGGTGGCGGCGCTGGTGGGGCCGAACGGCGCGGGCAAGACCACCCTGCTCCACATGTTGACCGGCCTGCTCCGTCCGACGGCCGGGCAGGTCAGCCTCCTGGGGCGAACGCCCGGCGACGATTCCGGCCTCCTCCCGCACATCGGGTTCGTGGCGCAGGACGTACCCGTGTACCGGTCGTTCACGGTCGCCGAGCATCTCGAGTTCGGCCGGCGTATGAACAAGCGATGGGACGGCGACCTCGCCCGGGCCAGGGTGGAACGGGCGGGCATCGACCTCGGTCAGCGGGCGGGCAGCCTCTCCGGCGGCCAACGGGCTCAGGTTGCGCTGGCCCTCGCTCTGGCGAAGCGGCCAGACCTGCTGCTGCTGGACGAACCGCTGGCCAGCCTCGATCCGCTGGCACGCCGCGAGTTCCTCCAGGCCCTGATGGAGGGCGTGGTGGAGGGCGGGCACACGGTCGTGCTCTCCTCGCACCTCATCGCGGACCTCGAGCGCGTGTGCGACCACCTCATCGTGCTCTCCGCCTCCCGGACCCAGGTGGCCGGGGACATCGAGGACCTGCTCGGGTCGCACCGGATCCTCACGGGGCCCCGGCGCGAGGTGGGCCGCGTGGCCGGGGTGGCGGCGATCGTCCAGGAGACCCACACCGATCGGCAGACCACTCTGTTCGTCCGAACCAATGGACCGATCCACGATCCCGCCTGGTCGGTCCAGGAAGTGGGGCTGGAGGAGCTCGTCCTCGCCTACCTCGGACAGCCGAACGCCACCGCGCTCCCCCGTCCGAGGCTGGCCAACACCGGAACGGAGGTGTCTCGATGATCTGGCTGACGTGGAGGCAGCATCGCATGCAGGTGCTGGTGGGGGCGGCCGTGCTCGCGGCGATCGCTTCGTTCCTCCTGCTGACGGGATTCGGCATCGCGTCGAGCTTCCGGACCACGGGCCTGGCCGGCTGCCTGGCGACTCCGGGAAGGGACTGCACCCTCGTCTCGGCGCTCTTCAACAAGCGCTTCTCGGGCCTCCAGTTCACCATCCCACTGTTCCTGGTGTTGCCCGCGTTGATCGGGGTCTTCTGGGGCGCCCCGCTGGTGGCCAGGGAGGTCGAACAGGGAACGCACCGGCTGGCATGGACCCAGGGCGTGACCAGGCTCCGGTGGATCAACACGAAGGTTGCGGCCATGGGAGCGGCCACCCTCGCGGGGGCCGCGGCGCTGGCCTGGCTCACATCGTGGTGGAGCCTGCCGTTCGTCAGGGCCTCCGACGATCGTTTCTCGCGCGGCGTGTTCGACCTGCGGGGCGTCGTGCCGGTCGGGTACGCCCTCTTCGCCCTGGCCGTCGGGGTGGCGGTGGGGACGCTGGTGCGCCGGACGGTCCCGGCCATGGCCGCGACCCTGGGCAGCTACGCGGTCGTCCGTGGCGTGGTCGAGTTCTGGATCCGCCCACACTTCGCCGGCCCGAGGACCGTGAGCTACGGGTTCTTCGGCTCGAACCCGCGATCGGGCCTTGGCGACTGGGTGCTCTCGACCAGGACCGTCGACGGGGCCGGGCACGTCCTGGCTCGGGGCCAGGTCCTGGATATCAACCTGTTGAGCCACCGGTGCCCGAGCATCGTGTTGAAGGGGGAGTTTCCCTTCAACCAGACCGCGGTTCAGGCCTGCATCCGGCGGATCGGGCTTCACCTCGAGGCGACGTATCAGCCCGGAAACCGGTACTGGACGTTCCAGGGGATCGAGGCCGCGGTATTCGTCGCGCTGTCCGTCGGACTCCTCGCGCTCAGCGTGTGGTGGGTTCGCCGGCGGGTGGCCTGACCGGAAGCTCCTTCCTGTTTATCGAGACTCGCCCAGGGCTGCTTCGATCTCCTCGAGGACGTCCGCCGCCCCCCCCAGATGGAGCTCGCCCGCTCGGGCGTTGGTCCGGCAATGGTCGGCCTTCCGGCTTCCCGCGATGGCTGCGGTCACGCCCCCCGTGTCGATGGCGGCTCGGAGGGCCAGGACC
>DASWCX010000346.1:0-19254 GCA_036395815.1 Actinomycetota bacterium
CTCCTCGGGGCGCTCGCCCATGCCGAGGATGAGGTTCGACTTGGTGATCTGCCCGGGCCGGAGATCCCCGGCCATTCGGAGGACGTCGAGCGACCGGTCGTAGCCGAAGGCCGGCCGGATCCGAGGATGCAGTCGCCGGACCGTCTCGAGGTTGTGGGCGAACACGTCCGGCTCGGCCTCGATCACCGTGGCGACGTCCCGGCGGCCCCCCTTGAAGTCGGCGGGGAGGACCTCGACCGAACAGCCGGGGACGGCCCGGCGAACGGCCCGGATGCATTCGGCCCACACGTGCGCGCCGCCGTCCGGGAGGTCGTCGCGGGCCACGCCGGTGATCACCACGTGGCGGAGTCCCATGGACCGCACCGCGCTGGCGATGCGCTCGGGCTCCTCCTCGTCGACCGCCGACGGCTTGGCCGTCATGACGTCGCAGAAGCCGCACCGCCTGGTGCACCGGTCCCCGAGGATCAGGAAGGTGGCCTCCCTGTCCTCCCAGCACTCGTAGATGTTCGGGCAGCCGGCCTCCTCGCAGACGGTGTGGAGGTCGAGTCCGCGCATCATGCCCTTGAGCTCGGCGTAGTTCGGGCCGATCCTTGCCTTGACCCGGAGCCACTCCGGTCGTCTCCCGCTGATGGGAACGGCCGTTTGGGCGCAGCCGGCGGAGCGAGCCGCGTGCGTGGTCGCCAGTGCCTCCGGTGCGCCTGCCAGCGCGACGGCGGACCGGCTCCCGGCCTCGCCGTCAGTCCGAACGATCGGCAGGTACAGCCGGCGCTTGTGGGGGTTGTGGTCGCTGTTCGGCACCGAAGGCCAGTGTACCCACGAAACGGATCATGGTCCGTCCCTCCGGGCCGACGCCGCCTCAGGGTCCCCGCTACATGTAACCCAGCTCGCTCCCGGCCTGAACGAAGATCTGGGTCCCCCGCTGGATCTCCTCGTCGCCGGCGAAGTACCAGTTGCTTTTCAGGCCCTCCACGATCATGTGCCCCTTGGCCAGCAGCTTCTGGGCCTCGTCCGACTCCGAGATCTCCCGCAGGACGTCCGACTTGCCCTTCACGACGAACACGCCGGTGGAACCGTCGGTCGAGAAGTACGCCTCGGGCTGCTGGCACTGGCCCTCCGAGGCCTTCTGGCCCCAGAACGCCAGGAGCTCCATGAACACCTCGAGCGACTTGGCCTCCCGCCCTCGAACCGGAGCGTCCCACGTGCTGATGAGCGCAACGTCGCGCGCCATCGCCCCACCTCCTTTCGGTTTCGGTTCGCCGGCAGGCTAGCGGGCGATTACGGATCGGGCAACCAGAACGGGTTGGCGATCCGCAGTCTCGTCATCGGCCGATCGTCCTCCGGGACCACTCGTCCCGGGTGATCGCGTGGATCAGGTGGTCCTCCCACCTGCCGTCGATCTGGAGATACTCGAGCGCCAGCCCCTCCTGGCGAAATCCGTTCTTCTCCAGGACCCGGATGGATCCCGCGTTCCGCGGCATCGCGGCGGCCTGGACCCGGTGCAGATCCGCCCAACCGAAGGCGAAGGCCAGTGCCTCCCGGACCGCAAACGTCGCGTAGCCCCGGCCGTTGCTTTCCTGGTCCACGAAGTAGCCGACGTTCGCGTTCTGCCAGGCCCCGCGGACCACCGTCGACAGCGCCACGCGCCCCACCACCGCCTCGGTTTCCCGCTCCCAGATTCCGAAGGCGTACCCGCGATCCGACCGTCGATCCTCGACGGCCCTGGCCAGCTCGGCCGACACGGACTCCAGCGAGAACCAGGAGTCCGGGCGGGCCGGCTCGAAGGACCGGAGGAAAGCGCGATTGCGCAGGAGCAGTTCGCGATAGGCGCGGGCATCAGTCTCCGCGATGTCTCGCAGCTCGATGGGAGGCGTTTCGCTCACCGGCGCGCCCGCTCGTTCAGAACGCGTGGAGCTCCTTCATCCGTGCGTAGACCCGCTCCGCGTCCGGCATGAAGACGTGCTCGAGGGGCCCCGAGAAGGGCATGGCCGGGATGTCCGGGCCGCCGATCCGCATGACGGGGGCGTCGAGGTCGAACATCAGCTCCTCGGCGATGGTGGCCGAGATCTCCGCGCCGGCGCCGTAGGTCCGGTTGTCCTCATAGACCACCATGGCCTTCCCCGTCTTGCGCACGGAGTCCAGGATGGTCCGCTTGTCCAGCGGGGCGATCGTCCTCACGTCCACGACCTCGGCCGACCCGCCCTCTTCATCCTTCAGTCGCTGCGCCGCCTCCAGGCAGTAATGGAGCATGAGGCCGTAGGCGATGCACGTCAGGTCGTCGCCCTCCCGCTTCACCTCGGCCACCCCGATGGGGACCTCGTACGGTTCGTCCGGAACCTCGCCCTTGATCAGGCGATATGTCTTCTTGTGCTCGAGGAACAGGACTGGGTCGGGGTCGGCGATGGCCGCGCGCAACAGGCCCTTGGTGTCGTACGGGGTCGACGGCACCACGACCTTGAGCCCGGGCACGTGCCCGTAGAACGCCTCGATCGACTGGGAGTGGTACAGCGCCCCGTGCACGCCGCCGCCGTACGGGGCCCGGACGACCATGGGCACGTTGAAGGCGCCGTTCGACCGGTATCGGATGCGGGCGGCCTCCGAGACCAGCTGGTCGAAGGCGGGGTGGATGAAGTCGGCGAACTGGATCTCGGCCACCGGGAGGAGGCCGTGCAGTGACATCCCGATGGCCACGCCGACGATGCCGGACTCCGCGAGCGGGGTGTCGATCACCCGCATCTCGCCGAACTCCTCGAGGAACCCCGCGGTGGCCCGGAACACGCCGCCCCTCGCGCCGACGTCCTCGCCCAGGACGACCACACGGTCGTCCGACGTCATCTCCTCCCACAACGTGTCGTGGATGGTCTGGACGATGTTCTTCTCGGTCATCGGATCAGGCCTCTGGGGCGGGCCCCGTCACCGGGGACGCCGCCGGGGTGGCCTCGCCGCCGGTGGTCTCCATGGCATCGGCCATCCCCAGCCCCGCTCCGGCGCCGTCCGCGAAGAGGTGGAGCATGGCGGTGTCAGGTTCGGGATCCGCGGAGTTCCAGGCGTCGTCGACCTCCCGGTCGACCTCGGCCTTGAGCTCGACGCGGATCGATTCGATGGCCTCGTCGTCGAGGAGGCCGAGGGACTTCAGCTCCCTGCCGAACAGCAGGATGGGGTCGTTGCGCTTCGCCTCCTCGACCTCCTCCCGGCTTCGGTACGTCCTGTCGTCGTCGTCGGAGGTGTGGGGGTGGAAGCGGTAGGTCTTCAGCTCGACCAGCGTGGGTCCTCCACCCTGCCGGGCCTTCTCCACCGCGTTCTTCGAGGCCTCGTAGCACGCCAGCACGTCGTTCCCGTCCGCGATGACCCCCTCGAAGCCGTAGGCTTCGGCCCGCATGGCGACGTCCCGGACGCCCATCTGCTTCGACAGCGGCACGCTGATGGCGTACTTGTTGTTCTCGCAGTAGAAGACGATGGGGAGCTTGTGGATCCCGGCGAAGTTCAGTCCCTCGTGCCAGTCGCCCTCGCTGGTGGCGCCGTCGCCGAACCAGCAGCCCACCACGGCGTCCTCCCCGCGGTACTTGAGGGCGTAGGCGATGCCGCTGGCGTGCGGGATCTGCGTGGCGATGGGGGATGACCCGGTGATGATGTTCAAGCTTCTGTGACCCCAGTGCGCCGGCATCTGGCGGCCCCCCGACGATGGGTCGTCGCTCTTTCCGAACACCCCCAGGAACACGTCCCGCGGCGTCATCCCCGCGACCAGGCACACTGCCATGTCGCGGTAGTACGGGACCCAGACGTCCTCCCCCTTGCGGTATGGCCAGGCCGTGCCCACCTGGCAACCCTCGTGGCCGCTCACCGGGACCACGAAGGGGGCCTTGCCCTGGCGGTTCAGCCGGAACTGGGCCTCGTCGCACAGGCGCGCCGTGACCATGGTTCGGTACATGGCGAGGAGATCGTCGTCGGTGAGCCCGAGCGCCTCGGGTGACGGCGTCTGGGATTGCTGCCGAACGCGTGTGGCCACTGCGGCTCCTCAGGGTTGACCGGGCTGGATCGGCCCGATTCTAGCATCGGGGTTTGCGGGCTCCCGATGCCTCCGCGGCGCAGCCCCGGGCGAATGCCCTACAGTTCGGCGTCGATGGAGGCGGAACGGGACACGGCCGTCGATCGCGCGGTGCTGGAGCTCGCCGACGAGGTCGGCGCGGGCGTTCGGCCCCGCTCGCTCGACGTGTCCCTGGCCGATCTCGGCCTGGATTCGCTGGGGTGCGCGGACCTCGCGCTCGCGGTGGAGGAGCGGTTCCGGATCCGGCTCGTCGACAGCGATGTCCTGGAGTTCCGAACGCTGGCGGACGTGGCCGCCGCCGTGGAGCGGAGGTCCGGGCCCCGGGTCGGCTACCCGGAGGGGATCGGCCGGAGCGTCGGGTTCGCCAGGAAGGTTGCCGGCCCGGCCATCCGGTGGTGGTTCCACATGCGGATCACCGGCACGGAGCACGTCCCGCCCGACGGGCCCGTGATCGTGGCGGCGAACCACCGGAGCATGTGGGACATCCCCGTCCTGGCCATCGCGTGCCCCCGGCGCATCGTGTTCATGGCGAAGATGGAGCTGTACAAGAACCGGTTCCTGGAGCGGCTGTGGTTCGAGCTCGGGGGATTCCCGGTCCGCCGGGAGATCGCGGACCTGCGGGCCATCGACACGTCCATGGCGGTCCTCGACCGTGGCCTCGCCCTGGGGCTCTATCCGGAGGGCACCCGAAGCTTCACCGGGGAGATGCTCCCGTTCCTCAGGGGCGCTGCCTGGCTGGCCCTCAAGACCGGCGCGCCCATCGTCCCCTGCGGGATCACCGGTACCTCGAGGCCGGCTCGACCCGGCAAGCCCCGGCCCAGGTCCCGCCGGCCGGTGAGCGTGGCGTTCGGTCCGGCCATGCGGGTGGCCGCCGAGCCCGACCCCCTGGCCCGGCGGGAGAAGGCCGAGGCGCTCACCGGCCGGTTGCTCGACGAAGTCTCGTCGTTGCTGGGGTGATCCAAGGACCGGGCCTCAGCGGCCCCGACTAGCCGCTGGGCGAACCGGAGATCTCCCGGAAGAACTCCTCGTTGATCTTGCGCATGCCCATGATGTTCACCACCTCGAGCTCCAGTCGGGTGCCGTCGGCGCATGACAGGGTGAGCCGGCTCATCAGGTTGCCGCCTCCTGTTTCGACCTGGGTGGTCTCCCTGGGCCACCGGCCGACCTCGTCCTTCAGGTTGCCCTTCCCCGTGTACCCGGAGTCCTTGATCCCGAAGGCGCAGAAGGAGGTGGGCGTGACGGCCAACGCGATGGATCGAGGGAGCTTCCGCCCACCGGCGGCCTTCTTCGTCTTCCGCTTCTGCATCATGGAGAGGGCCGGCGAGGCGAGCATCATCATCGAGCCGCGCGGCACGAACAGGCCGAAGGCGAGCACCTCCTCACCGACGCGCTCGTCGAGGCCCTGCTTCACCCTGCCCAGATATTTCTCGTGCACGGAGCGCCCCCTTCCGGTCGGCCGGTCATGTGGGCCCGGCGGAAGCCAGCGCCCACGGGTTCCCCGGCATCTTGTCATCTCGGGGGGCGCCGGCGCCGCGATTGCCGCCGGCTTCGCTACTCTTGATGCATGGCAACCGTCAGCCCCAACGTTGTCGAGGTCACCGACGCGAACTTCGGCCCGGCCGTCCTCGAGGAGTCCCGAAAGCGTCCCGTGGTGGTGGACTTCTGGGCCGAGTGGTGCCAACCGTGCCGACTCATCGGGCCGGTGCTGGAACGCCTCGCCGCCCAGCACGAGGGCGCCTTCCTGCTGGGGAAGCTCGACGTGGACGCGAACCCTCGGGCGGCGGCGGCCTTCCGGATCCAGAGCATCCCGGCGGTGAAGGCCTTCCGGGACGGGGCGGTGGTCAACGAGTTCATCGGAGCCATCCCGGAGCAGGCCATCCGGCAGTTCCTGGACACGGTCCTGCCCACCCAGGCGGACGCCCAGGTGGAGGAGGCCGACCGGGCGGAGCGGGCCGGGAACCTGGAGGAGGCGGACCGCCTGTACCGCAGGGCCTTCGACACGGACCCGAAGAACGTCGGAGCGGCGATCGGGCTGGGTCGCCTGGCGCTGCTCCGAGGGGACCTGGACGAGGCCCGCCGGTTGCTGGCCCCGTTGCGTCCGGACCCCGAGGCCGAACGGCTGCTGGCCGCCATCGAGGTCTCGGAGTGGGCGGACGCCGGGGCGAACGGCCAGGGGCCCATCGCCCAGGCCGAGCGGGCGGCGGCCGAGGGGCGGTTCCAGGAGGCGCTGGACGTCTTCCTGGCGGCGGTGCGAAACGGCAGCGGCGACGACCGCGACCGCGCCCGCGAGTCGATGCTCAAGGTCTTCTCGGTCCTGGGCGACCAGGATCCCCTGACCCAGGAGTACCGACGGAAGCTCTCCGCAGCTCTGTTCTGACCGTCCCCGGCCGTCACCGGTGCGCCCGGAGGAAGTCGAGCACCGTCCGGGCCGCCGAGGTGATCCCACCCGAGACGGTCGAGACAATATTCCAGCCGTGCCCGAAGGAGACCGGCAGGACGACCAGCCGCTTGTCCTTCGAACCCGCCGCTCGGTAGAGCCCCCGCATGTCTCGCACGGAGACGTTGCGGTCCTCCCTCGCCACCACGAACAGTGAGGGGCTCGTCATCCGGGGGACGGCGGACTGCGCGTCGAGCTTCGTGGAGCCCACGAGGTAACCTAGGTCCGGCTCGCCGGACAGGCATACCACCGCGTCCGGAGGCGGATCCATCGTTGGCGCCGCCATGAGCGTCACCGTTCCCCCGAGGGAGGCACCGACCAGAGCCACGCTGGCGGCTCCGACGCGCCGTAGCTCGGCGCCCGCGCCCCTGACGTCGTCCATGAGATCGCCCGTCGCGTGGTCGGGACAGCTGGACAGCCCGAAGCACCGGAAGTCGAACGCCAGGACGAGGAATCCCCGCCGGGCCAGGTAGGTGGCGAACGGCCACCAGCCGCAGAGATCGGCGGGGTACTCGTGGGCCAGAACCACGCCGGAGTTCCCGCTGCCCACGAAGGCGCCGTCGAGGAGGGTGCCGTCGGTGGCCTCGAACCACACCGCCTTCGCCTGCGGGCCGGGCAGGCCGCACCGCTGGCTCGGGTCGGGGAGCGCCGAGGTCGTTGGAGACGCAGCGGGGGTGGGGGTTCGCGAGCGAGCCCCTTCGTTGCGGGCCGTCCCCCGACAGGCCGTGGCCAGCCCGGCCAGGAGGAGACAGATGAGGGCGAGCCGGCCGGCTCGTCCGGCCACGCTGTCGATCCCCTGATCGCGCCCACCAGATATCGGTACGACGAAAACGGACCCTCCGGGTGGGTCCGACCGGCCGGTCAGGCGAAATAGGGCGAGCCGCGCTCGAGGTCGATCCCGTACCGCTTGATGGCGTCTGCGACCGCTTCGGGCTTGACCTCCCCCATGTCGGCCAGCGCCGAAAGCGTGGCCACCACGATGTGCTCGGGGTCGACCTCGAAGTGACGGCGCAGGGCCTCCCGGGTGTCGGACCGGCCGAACCCGTCGGTCCCCAGCGAGACGAACGGCTGGTGGACCCAGCGGGCGATCTGATCGGGCAGGGCCTTGAGGGAGTCGGTGACCGCGACCACCGGACCCTCGTGCGGCCCGAGAGCCTCCACCACGTAGGGCTCCCGCTTCGGCTCCCCCGGGTGCAGGCGGTTCCACCGTTCGCACTCCAGGGCGTCGACCCGGAGCTGCTGGTAGGAGGTGGCGCTCCACACGCTCGCCGAGACATCGTGCTCCTCGGCCAGGATCTCCTGCGCCCGAAGCGCCAGCATCACCGTCGGCCCCGAGCCCAGGATCTGGGCGCGGTGCCGCTTGCCCTCGTTCGGACCTTCGCCAAATCGATAGAGCCCGCGGACGATGCCCTCCTCGCACCCCTCCGGCATGGGCGGCTGGGGGTAGTTCTCGTTGTACAGCGCGAGGTAGTAGAAGGCGTCCTCGCCGTCGACGTACATGCGCCCCAGGCCGTCCTTGACGATCTGGGCGATCTCGTAGGCGAAGGCCGGGTCGTAGGCGATGCAGGCGGGATTGGTCGAGGCCAGCAGCAGCGAGTGGCCGTCCTCGTGCTGGAGGCCCTCGCCGTTCAGAGTGGTCCGCCCGTGGGTGGCGCCCAGCAGGAAGCCCCGGGCTCGCTGGTCGCCCGCCGACCAGATCAGGTCCCCGATCCGCTGGAAGCCGAACATCGAGTAGAAGGAGAAGAACGGGATCATCGGCTCGCCGTGGGTCGCGTACGCGGTCCCCGCCGCGGTGAACGAGGCCATGGAGCCGGCCTCGGTGATCCCCTCCTCGAGGATCTGCCCGTCCTGGGCCTCAACGTAAGCCAGCAGGTGCTTGGCGTCGACCGGCTCGTACAGCTGGCCGTGCGCCGCGTAGATCTTGAACTGCGGGAACAGCGACTCCATCCCGAACGTCCGGGCCTCGTCCGGAATGATGGGAACGATCCGCTTGCCGATCTTCTTGTCCCGCATCAAGTCTCGGAGCAGCCGGACGAAGGCCATGGTGGTGGACACGGCCTGCTTCGACCCGCCGGCGAACTGGTCGTACACGTCGGGCTTGGGCAGATCCACGGGTTTCGGCTCGAAGCTCCGGTCGGGCACGAATCCGCCGAGAGCGTGCCGCCTGGCCAGCATGTACTGGATCTCGCGGGAGTCCGGGCCCGGATGGTAGTAGGGCGGTTCGCCGGACTCCAGATCCTCGTCCTTGATCGGAAGCTCCAGCCGGTCCCGGAAGATCTTCAACTCGTCGACGGAGAGCTTCTTCATCTGATGGGTGACGTTGCGGCCCTCGAACGACGGTGGCAGGGCCCAGCCCTTGATGGTCTTGGCCAGGATCACCGTGGGGGCGTCGCGGAGGTCGACGGCGGTGGCGTAGGCGGCGAAGACCTTCCGGTAGTCGTGGCCGCCCCGGCGCAGCTTCCGGAGATCCTCATCGGACAGGTTCGCCACCATCTCCTTGAGCCGCGGATCCGGGCCGAAGAAGTGATCACGGATGTAGGCCCCGGACTCCACCGCGTACTTCTGGAACTCCCCGTCGAGGGTGGTGTCCATCTTGTGGACCAGGATCCCGTCCCGGTCCCGGGCCAGGAGCTCGTCCCATTCGCGGCCCCAGATCACCTTGATCACGTGCCAGCCGGCCCCGCGGAAGATCGACTCGAGCTCCTGGATGATCTTGCCGTTGCCGCGGACCGGCCCGTCCAGCCGTTGCAGGTTGCAATTGACCACGAAGATCAGGTTGTCCAGGCCTTCCCGCGCGGCCAGGCTGAGTGAGGCCATCGACTCGGGTTCATCCATCTCGCCGTCGCCGAGGAACGACCACACGCGCTGCTTCGACGTGTCCTTGATGCCGCGGTTGAGGAGGTAGCGGTCGAACCTCGCCTGGGCGATGGCGTTGAGCGGTGACAGTCCCATGGACACCGTGGGGAACTCCCAGAACTCGGGCATCAGCCTGGGGTGGGGATAGGAGGACAGGCCGGGGAGCAGGGCCTCCTGCCGGAACCGGTCGAGCTTCGCCTGGTCGAACCTTCCCTCCAGGAAGGCCCGGGCGTAGATCCCCGGCGCGGCGTGACCCTGGATGTACACGTGGTCGCCCCCGCCGGGGAGGTTCTTGCCCCGGAAGAAGTGGTTGAAGCCGACCTCGTACAGGCTCGCGGAGGACGCGTACGTCGAGATGTGCCCGCCGATGCCCTCGAGGTGCTTGTTGGCCCGGCTGACCATGACGGCGGCGTTCCAACGGATCAACCGCCGGATCCGGCGTTCGATGTCCTCGTCGCCGGGGAAGTAGGGCTCCTCCTCCGGCGGGATGGTGTTGATGTAGTGGGAGGAAACCATCGACGGCACTCCCACCCGCCTCGACCGGGCGTGATGCAGGATGCGACGGAGCAGGAACTCCGCCCGGCCGGGGTTCGAATCGATCACGTCGTCGAGGGCCGTGATCCACTCGGCCGTCTCCGCGGGGTCGATGTCGGGAAGCTGGTCCTTGAACGCGTCGAACGCTCTCATCGTCTGCTCCGTACGTCTCGAACTGTCCCTTCCAGACTACCCCTGAACATCGGCATCCGGTGGACCGGCCTTGCCACGGAACGATCCGCCGGCGGGCCCGCGCTACGGCGTGGGGACGGGCGTGAGCTCGGCGGCCGGCCGGAGGACCCACCCGAACACCGACTCGAACCGGTGGGCCACCACGCCGGCCATGGCCTCGACCGTCACGTCGCGACCGGCCAGCTCGCTGAGCGAGGTGACCCCGTGGTCCGACAGGCCGCACGGGACGATGGCGTCGAACCATCGGAGGTCGGTGGCGCAGTTCAGGGCGAAGCCGTGCAGGGTGACCCTGGCCCTCATGACCCGGACCCCGATGGCGCAGACCTTTCGATCCCCGGCCCACACCCCGGAGTTGGCCGAGTTTCGGCCCAGCGCCCTGATGCCCACGTCGGCGCACGCCCGGATCACGACCTCTTCGAGTTTCCGGACGTAGCCGACCACGTCGGGCTTGGGCCCGAGGTCGACGATCGGGTAGCCCACGAGCTGGCCGGGGCCGTGGAAGGTGACGCTGCCGCCCCGGTCGATGAAGTGGAGCTCGGCCCCGGCCGCCTCGATCTGCGGTTGCGCCCAGAGCAGGTGCTCCGGCTTCCATCGCTTGCCGGCCGTGTACACGGGGGGGTGTTCGAGCAGGATGAGCGTGTCGGGGATCTCGCCCCCCAGTCGCCGTTCGGCCAGGACGTGCATCCATTCGTTGGCCACCCCGTAGGGGACCGGCGCCTCGGGCCGGATCAGCCGGGCCTCGCCCATCTCCTCAGGCCCCCTTCGCGGGGAGCCCCACCTCCGGCCCGAAGTCCCAGGACTCCAGGTTCTCCTTCAGCCGGCCCAGGAACTTCGCCGCCGTGGCCCCGTCGATGATCCTGTGATCCCAGGACATCGACAGGTAGACCATGTGCCGGATGGCGATGGCGTCGTCCACCACCACGGGACGCTTCTCCACCGCGTCGAAGGCCAGGATGGCGCAGTTCGGTTGATTGATGATCGGGACGCTCATGATCGAGCCGAACGGCCCGGGGTTGGTGATGGTGAACGTGCTTCCGTGCACGTCGTCCGGGTTCAGCTTCTTGCTGCGGGCCCGGGTGGCCACGTCGTTGATCGCTCGGGCCAGTCCGACGATGTTCATCTCGTCGGCGCCCTTCACCACCGGAACGATCAGGCCCTCGTCGAGGGCCACGGCGATCCCCAGGTTGACGTAGTGCTTCCGGATCAGCTGGTCGTCTCGAAGCTCGGCGTTCACGTCCGGGAAGGCCAGCAGGGCCTCGCAGACCGCCCTGGCCACGAACGGCGTGTACGTGAGCGAGATGCCCTCCCGCTCCTTGAACCCGTCCTTGGCCCGGGCCCGGATCCCAGCCACGTGCTCCATGTTGACCTCGACCAGGTTCCAGGCCCGGGCCGACGTCTGGATCGAGGTGACCATGTGCTTGGCGATGGCCTGGCGCATCCGGGTCAGCGGGATGGCCTCCTCGCGGTCGCCCGCCGCCCGAGCGGCCCGGGCCGGCGCGGCCTGGGGTCGGGGCGCCTCCGCGGGAGCCGCCGCCTCGGCCGGAGCCGCAGCCTCGGCGGGAGCCTCGCCTCGGGATTCGACGAACGCCATCACGTCCTGCTTGGTGATCCGGCCCCCGGTCCCGGTTCCCCGGATCTCCGACAGGTCCACCTGGTTCTCCTCGGCCAGCCGCCGAACCAGGGGAGACAGGATATGGCTGCGAGGCCCGCCTCCTTCGGGCTCGCCGGCGGGCTCGGCCGGTGGTTGGGCTCGCCCGCGGCCCTCGCCCTCCGGCCCACGGCTCTCCGCCGGCGGAGCCCGTGGGGGCTCCTCCTCTTCCTGCTGAGATCCTTCGGCAGCCGAAGTCTCCTGCCGCTCCTCCTGCGGGGCTTCCTCAGCCTTCTGGGATGCCTCGGCCTCGGCTTGGGGCTCGCCCTCCTCCTCGACCTGGCCTCCCGAGGGCTCCTCCGCCCGCTCCCCCTTCGGCTGCGCCTCGGCGGCCTGGCCGTCGCCAGCCTGGCCGTCGCCGCCGGAGTCGATCATGGCCAGTTCCGTGCCGACCTGGACGGTCTCGCCCTCCTGGACCTTGATCTCCACGAGCTTCCCCCCCAGCGGGGAGGGGACCTCGGTGTCGACCTTGTCGGTGGAGATCTCGAACAACGGCTCGTCGCGCTCGACCGTCTCGCCTTCCTTCTTCAGCCACTTGGTGATGGTGCCCTCGACGACGGTCTCCCCGAGCTGGGGCATGGTCACCGATTGAGCCACGTCAACCTCCTTCGAACCTCTCGAACGCCACGAACCCCGGACGACATCACATCGTGTGGAGAGGCTTACCCGCCATCGCCAGGAACACCTCGCCCAACGCCTCGGAAAGCGTGGGATGGGGGTGGATGACCGCGGCCACCTCCGACGGTGCGGCCTCCCAGTTGTAGATCAGCGCGGCCTCCGCGATCAGGTCGGTCACGTGGGGACCGACCATGTGCACGCCGAGCACCGGCCCGCCGCCCTTCTCCGCAACCACCTTCACGATCCCGCCCTCGCCCACGATGTTCGCCTTGGCCAGCGTGGCGAACTGGAACTTCTTCGTCTCGACCTCGTGGCCGCGCTCGGTCGCCTGGGCCTCGGTCAGGCCGACCGAGGAGATCTCGGGCTGGGAGAAGGTCACCCGCGGGATCCCGGCGTAATCGATCTCCGCAACGTCCAGGCCGGCGATCCGCTCGGCCACCGTGATCCCCTCGAGGAAGGACGAATGGGCGAGCTGCAGCGGGGTGGCGGCCAGGTCGCCGACGGCCCACACGTGGGGGACGGTGGTCTGGAGCTGGCCGTCGACCTTGACGTAGCCCCGGTCCAGCTCGATGCCAGCCTCCACGTATCCGAGGCCTTCGCTGATCGGGCCCCGTCCCACCGCCACCAGGCAGATCTCCGCCGATGCCGTCTTGGCCTCGGCGCCCTCGGCCTGGTAAGTCACCTCCACGTGGTCTCCCTCGTCGCGGACCTCCTGGACCTTGACCCCCGCCAGGGCCTGGATGCCACGCTTCTTGAACGCCCGGGCCGCCTCCTTCGAGATGTCCTCGTCCTCGAGCGGAGCGACCCGGGGGAGCGCCTCGAGCACGGTGACATCGGCTCCGAAGGACCGGTAGACGGTGGCGAACTCGAGGCCGATGGCGCCCGCTCCGATGATCACCACCGACCCCGGAACGTGGTCCAGGACCAGGGCCTGGTCGCTGGTGATGACCCGGTCGGTGACCTCGAGCCCGGGGAGCAGCCGGGGGTAGGAGCCCGTGGCCAGAACCACGTCTGGAGCCTCCAGTCGGCGGCCGTCCACCTCCACGGCGGGCCCGGAAGCCAGGCGGCCCTTCCCCTGGACCACCTCGATCTTGCGCGCCTTGATCAGCCCGGTGAGCCCCTGGACCTTCTTGTCGACGATGTGCTGCTCGGCTTCGAGGACCTTCGGCCAGTCCGCCTCGCCCGAGGCCTTGATGCCCCACTCCTCGGAGCGGTTCACGTGGTCCATCACCGAGGCCGATTCGAGCAGGGCCTTCGAAGGGATGCACCCGCGCAGAAGACAGGTTCCTCCCAGGCGGTCGTCCTTCTCCGCCATGGCGACCCGCTTGCCGAGCTCCGCGGCTCGCAGCGCCACGGCGTAGCCCCCGGTCCCGCTGCCCAGCACGACCACGTCGAACGCGTCGTCCGCCATCCCCGAGGTCCTTTCTCGCTCGATCCGAACGCGGGGCGCCGCCGGATGACCGGAGTCCGAACGCCGGCCCGGCCCCTTCGGCCATACTACGCCGCGTGGGGAGAACGACATGACCGACGCCACCACCTCGGACCTGCGGCGAACGCCCCTGGAGACCGAGCACGTTGCGCTCGGCGCGCACATGGGGGCGTTCGCCGGGTGGCTCATGCCGATCCAGTACAAGGGCACGCTGGTCGAGCACCGGGCGGTGCGCGAGACGGTTGGGCTGTTCGACCTCACCCACCTCGGCGAGGTCATGGTCGAAGGCCCCGACTCGCTGGAGACGCTTCAGCTGACGTTCACCAACGACCTGGCGAAGGTGGGACCCGGCGGAGCCCAGTACAACATGCTGCTGAATGAACGGGGCGGGATCGTCGACGACCTGATCGTGTACCGGGTCGGGGAGCGGTACCTGGTCGTTCCCAACGCGGCCAACCGCGACAGGGTCCAGGGGGCCATCGCGGAGCGGGTGACCGGCCGAACCACGGCCGAGATCCGCGACGACCTCATCCTCGTGGCGCCCCAGGGCCCTCGGTCCTTCGACCTGGTGGAGCCCCTGTTCCCCGGGGCCTCGGCCCTGGACTACATGCATTGCATGGAGGCCGAGTACCGGGGAGCGCCGGCCGTCGTGTCCCGTTCCGGATACACGGGGGAGCGAGGGTTCGAGATCTGGGTTCGTCCGGACAAGGCCTCGGAGCTGTGGGGCGAGCTGCTCGAGAAGGGTGAGCCGTTGGGGATCGAGCCATGCGGCCTGGCGGCTCGCGACACGCTCCGGTTGGAGATGGGCTATCCGTTGCACGGGCAGGACATCGGCGAGGACCGCACCCCGCTCGAGGCCGCAGCGGCCTGGGCGGTGTCGTTCGACAAGGATGACTTCATCGGGCGGCGCGCCCTCCTGGAACAGCGGGAGAGGGGCATCCCCGCCAGGTTGTGGGGACTGAGGATGACGGAGCCCGGGAGGATCCCCCGGCCCCACTACCAGGTTCGGGCCGACGGCGAACCGGTGGGCGAGACCACAAGCGGGACGTTCTCGCCCACCCTTCGGATCGGGATCGCCATGGCGTACCTGTCACCGAGGGAGCGGTTCAAGCCCGGCGACGAGGTGGAGGTCGACGTGCGGGGCCGACCGGGGAAGGCCGAGGTGGTCCGACCTCCGTTCGTCCATTCCTCCCCGAAGTGAGTGCAGCCAGCCGGCAGTCGGAGGCTACTTCGACGGATCGGCTGACCCGCCCAGATACCCGAGGAACAGCGCTTCGGCCAGGCAGGCCCTCTCGAACTCTTCCAGGTGCAGGCTCTCGTCCTCCGAGTGGGCGTTGCCCTCCGGATCCTCGACGCCGGTGAGGAGGAAGGCGGCGTCGGGGTACGCGCCGGCCAGCGCGGCGACGAACGGGATCGATCCGCCCGCGCCCACGTCGACCGGGGCCCGGCCCCACGCGCCCTCGCACGCCTTCCGGAACGCATCGAATGCCGGACCTCGCGGATCGACCCGGTACGGCGCTCCGGCTCCGCCCGGAAACACCTGCAGCTCCGTGCCCCAGGGCGCGTTCGCCTCGAGGTGCTTCGTCAGGGCCTCCATGGCCCGGACCGGATCGTCTCCGGGCGCGAGTCGGAGGCTGACCTTGGCCCGGGCCGACGGCACCAGCTGGTTCGTCGCCTCGTTGATCCTCGGCGCGTCGACCCCGAGCACCGAGATCGAGGGCCGGGTCCACAACCGCTCGGTGAGGCCGCCCTCGCCGATGAGCCGAACCCCCGGCCGCACGCCCGCGTAGCGGCGAAATTCCTCTTCGGTGAGGTCCAGCGGATCGGATGGCCCCGAGGCCAGGCCGGGGACGGCCACCCGCCCCTCGTCGTCGTGGAGCGAGGCCAGCACCCGTGCCAGGGCGCTGAGCGCGTCGGGGATGGGGCCCCCGTACATCCCGCTGTGCACGGCGTGATCCAGGGTTCGAACCTCCACCACGCAGTCCACCAGACCCCGAAGGGACGTGGTCAGCGCGGGCTGTCCGAGCCGCCAGTTCGACGCGTCCGCCAGGACCACGGCGTCGGCTTCGAGCAGGCCGAGGTGGCGGGAGAGGAACACCCCGAGGTGGTCCGAGCCGATCTCCTCCTCTCCCTCGATGAACACGGTGACCCCGACGGGCGGATGCCCCTCCCACGCCCGGAGGGCGGCCGCGTGGACCATGACCCCCGCCTTGTCGTCGCACGTGCCCCTGCCGAACAGGCGGCCGGCTCGCTCGACGGGCTCGAATGGCGGCGACGACCACAGCTCGACCGGCCCGGTCGGCTGGACGTCGTGATGCGCGTACAGGAGCACGGTGGGCGCGCCCGGCGGTCCCGCCACCTGCCCCAGCACCGCCGGATGGGCCCCTTCCACCTCCAGCAGCCGAATGTCGGAGAGGCCTGAACGCTCCAGGACCTCGGCCGTGGCCTCGGCCGAGCGCCGCACGGGCGCCGGGTCGAATCCGTCTGCGCTGATCGACGGGATCCGGACCAGCAGTTCCAGGTCCTGCCGTAGTCCGGGCATGAGGCCAGCCACGGCCTCGGCGAACGCCTCGGGGTCCAAGTTCGACATCCCGGGAAGGCTACTGTGCCGCGCCCGCCACCTTCAGGATCTGCGAGATCGGGGTACCCCCGAACTGCGCGCCCTGGATCATCTCCTTGAGCAACCGGTCGGCGTTCGGGCCGGAAACCACGGCGATCACGACGTACAGCCCCGAGTTCGGCAGCCCGACCTCGCGGATCGGGCCGAACCCGGGAGCCGCCACGATATAGGCCCACCGGGCTGGCTGGTGATGGAGCATGCACGTTCCGGTGGCCTGGGCCACGTAGTCGCCGGGGGAGAACGTGGTCCCGGTCAGATCGGGGGGCCGGTCCAGGAGGACCTGGCGGCGCCCCAGGTGGCACTGCTTGCTGGTGGCGAACGTCGAGGCGGCCTCGTTGCGTGCCGCGAGGTAGTAGTAGTTCGAGGGGATCCGCATCTCTCGGACGTCGATCCAGAAGGCCTCAATCCCTTGGACCACCCCGGCCGCCCGCTCGAACCGGTCGAGCCTGGGCGAGGCCACGAAGCCCTCCTGGGGAACCTTGCCCGCGAGCAGCGGCCGGGCCTCCCAGTCCTTCGGGAACACCGCGCGCACGTTGCCCGCCCGGACCTCGTCGAGGGGGGAGGGCGACGCGGTTGAGGCCAGGGGGTGGATGGAGAAGAGCGGGACGGCCGCCGGAGCGTCGCCTATGGGCGGCCGCGTGCAAGCCGTCAGAGCGGCCGCCATCACGATCGCCACACCGCTTGCCCGCACGGGTCCCTCGGGCGAGTGTAGGCCGGACGGCCCACGATTGCCACCCGGCATCACACTCCCGCCCCCCGGGATGCAGGGCTAGAATCCGAGTCAATCGAATACCGCGTTTCGAGGCGGTCCGGACGGGGGCGGCACCCCCGACGGGCCCCAAGAGGGAAGCCGGTGAGAGTCCGGCACGGTCGCGCCACTGTGACCGGGGAGCGAACCCGAGAGATGCCACTGGGCGACGGCGCCGAGGGCGCCGGGCCCGGGAAGGTTCGGGGGAGCGCAGCGCTCGCCAGGAGCGAGCGACCCAACCGGAAGTCAGGAGACCTGCCCCGAGATGGTTCGGCCGCGCTCTTCGCGCAAGAGAGGAGGCCCTCCGCAAGCCTCCGCACTCGAAACGGAGGCTTGATTCGTTTTCGGAGGGCCGCGGACCGAAAGGAGGGCCGCATGGCTCGAAGGCTGAAGTGGCTGGTCGCCTCCCTGGCAGCGCTGTCGCTGCCGGCGGCGGCGTGCTCGGGGGCCCACACGCCCGCCCCGGCGCCCAGCCCCACCCGGACGTTTCCCCTGACGATCACCGACGACGACGGGGTGAGTGTCCAGCTGCGGACCGCCCCCAGGCGGATCGTCACCTGGGCTCCCTCAAACACCGAGATCCTGTTCGGCATCGGGCTGGGGTCCCGGGTGGTCGGGGTCTCGGGGCCATTCGACGACTACCCGCCGGCCGCGAGATCGATCACCCAGGTGGGCGGGGCCGGGGGGGTCACCCCTGACATCGAGAAGGTCGTATCGCTGCGGCCGGACCTGGTGCTGAACGGCTTCGAGGGCGGGGACGACTGGAAGGCTCGGCTTCGCGGCCTCGGGATCCCAGTCTTCTCGATCTACGCCACCACCCTGGGGGACGCGCTCCACGACATCCGAACGGTCGGACAGGTCACCGGGGCCCAGCGACAGGCCGACTCGTTGGCCGGATCCATGCAGCGACGGATCGACGACGTCACGCGGGCCGTTTCGACCCAGCAGCTGGTGTCGTGTTTCTTCGAGTCGTACTACCCGCCGCTTACCACCATCGGACCGAACACGTTCATCTTCGACGTGCTCCGACGGGCGGGGTGCGCGCCGGTGTCGGGGGGGGCGAAGGGGGACTACCCGCAGTGGTCGGTCGACAAGCTGGTCCGGAATCCGCCGAGCCTGTATCTGGCAGCCTCGGAGTCGGCCTCGTCCGTCCAAGCCGTTCAGAAGAGGCCGGGATTCGACGGCATCCCCGCGGTGCACGAGGGCCACGTGTTCCTGGTGGACTCGGACCTGATCACCAGGCCCGGGCCCCGCGTGGTGCAGGCGCTCCAGGACCTCGCTCGCGACCTGCATCCTTCGGCCTTCGCCGCATGAGAGGCGGCTGATGCGCTCGCGGCGGTCCGGCACCCTGTTCCTCGTGCTGGGAGCGCTGCTGGTCGGATCGGTCCTGGCGGGTGTGGCCTTCGGGGCCGTGTGGATCTCACCGCTGTCCTCCGCCCGCCTCATCGTGTGGAGGCTCCACCTCAGCGCCCGTCCGGCGGGGGTCCCGACGTCGACGGAGGTCATCCTGTTCCAACTCCGGCTGCCTCGCGTGCTCCTGGCCGCGGTGGTGGGTGCCGCCCTGGCCACGGCGGGCGCCGTGTTCCAGGCCCTGTTTCGAAACCCGCTGGCGGACCCGGCGATCGTCGGCGTCTCCTCCGGCGCCGCGCTCGGCGCCATCGCCGTCATCCTGGCGGGGGGCGGGGCCGCCTTCGCCGGACTCGAGGTGCCGGCCGCCGCGTTCGTCGGAGCCCTGGCCACGGGCTTCCTGGTCTACCGCCTGGCCAGGATCGGTCCGGCGATCCAGGTTGCCACGCTGCTCCTGGCCGGCATCGCCGTGGCCGCGGTGATCTCGGCCGGAATCTCGCTGGCGATGACCTTCTCCGGGCAGGACATCCGTTCGATCTACTTCTGGCTCCTCGGCGGCCTGGGCGACCGGGGCTGGCCGTCGCTCACCGCTTCGAGCCCGCTGGTGGCCGTGGGGCTCCTGGTGGCGCTGCTCAGCGTGGGCGACCTGAACCTGTCGGTCCTCGGAGAGGAGCGGGCGGCGCAGCTCGGGTTGGAGGTCGAACGGTTCAAGCGCTTGATGCTGGCGACGGGCGCCCTCCTGGCCGCCGCGGCCGTCTCGGTGTCCGGGCTGATCGGCTTCGT
>DASWCX010000347.1:0-1689 GCA_036395815.1 Actinomycetota bacterium
CAACCGGGACGAGCTCGATCCCCTTTGCCAACGCTCGGAGCTCCTCGTAGGAGCGGAACGTGACCCCGTGGGATTCAAATCCCAGCCGCCCAACGCCAAGGCGCCGGGCGGCCCGCACCACCGGCTCGAGGAACCCATCCAGGTACGTGAGCCGCTCCAGGTCGGGGACCTCGTGGCGGCCCTGCTCCGTGTAGCGGCCGTCGGTGAAGAAGGCAGCGTCACTCGGAGTGAGGAGCAGCTGGCCGTTGGACCCGGTGAATCCCGTCAGGTACCGAACGTTCGGCAACCGGGTGATCAGGAAGCCATCCGCTCCGAGCTCGACCAGCCGGGAGGCGAGCCGGGCGCGCCTCAGCCGGTGATCCACGGCAGCGCCTCGAGCGCCAAGTGGTAACCGCCGGCGCCCACCCCAGAGATGGTCGCCCGGCACGCCGGCGAGATCACCGAATGCCGGCGGAACTCCTCCCGGGCGTAGATGTTGGTCATGTGAACCTCGATGACCGGTGCGCCGCAACCCTCCACGGCGTCGCGGAGGGCATAGGAGTAGTGAGTGAGCGCGCCGGGGTTCACCACCACGGCACCAAACCCCTCCGCCGCCGCTCCGTTCAACCAGGCCACCAGGTCGCCCTCGTGGTCGGATTGCCGCCATTCGACCTGGTGTCCCGATGACGTCGCGTGCTTCCCCACCTCGTCCATGATCTGGGGAAGGGTCGCCGTCCCGTAGCGATCGGGGTCGCGGCGGCCGAGCGTCCCCAGGTTCGGCCCGAACAGGAACAGGACCTTCATCGTCCGGCCCGCCGGTCCGCCGGCCGGTTGGCTCATCCTGCCGCTCCCATCTCCTTCAGGACGGTCACGAGGACCTCCTCGGGCACCTCGTCCACCACGACGGGACGTCCCACGTCCTCCAGGAGCACGAACCGGATGCCTCCCCGGTACTTCTTGTCCATCCGCATGGCACCGAGGATCCGGTCGCTCGCCGGGAGCCGCCCGTCGGGCTCCAGGCCCAGGGGGCTCAACGTTCGGACGTGCCTGGCCGACAGTCCTGGACGTGCCGTCCCGAGCACCTCGGCCAATCGCGCGGCGAACGTCATCCCCACGGCCACGGCCTCGCCGTGTGACCGGCCGGAGAACTCCTCGAGCCGTTCCAGGGCGTGACCGAGCGTGTGCCCGTAGTTCAGGACCAGCCGGGCTCCCAGGTCGCGCTCGTCCGCGGCCACGAACCGGGCCTTTGCGCGGACGCACCGGGCCACGATGTCCTCCATAACGACGGGATCCCGGGCCAAGACCGCGTCGAGGCGGCCCTCCATGAGCTCGAGGAGCGAGGGCTCGAGGGCCAGGCCGTACTTGGCCACCTCGGCCAGTCCGGACCGGAAGTCCCGATCCGCAAGGGTGGCGAGCGTGGCCACGTCGGCCAGCACAGCCACCGGCTGGTGGAACGCGCCGACCAGGTTCTTCCCCTCGGGAAGGTTCACTCCAGTCTTCCCTCCGATGGCCGCGTCCACCTGTGCCGTGAGCGTCGTCGGGACCTGGATGAACCGCACCCCGCGCATGTACGTGGCGGCCACGAACCCCGCCAGGTCGCCGACGGACCCGCCGCCGAGCGCGATCACCACGTCGTCGCGATGGGCCTCCTGCGTGGCCAGCTGGCGGTGCAGGGCAACCACGGTTGGGAGCGACTTGGCCTCCTCGCCG
>DASWCX010000348.1:0-2207 GCA_036395815.1 Actinomycetota bacterium
TTCCGTGCTCGACCCCAAGGTCGTGGAGGGCCTGGTCGCCCGGAAGGACCGATTGGCGCATTCGCCTCTCGCCCAGCTCACCGACCGGGAGCGAGAGGTGCTCGAGCAGATGGCCCAGGGGAAGAACAACGCGGCCATCGCCAAAGCCTTGTTCCTGACCGAGCGGGCGGTCGAGAAGCACATCAACTCGCTGTTCCACAAGCTCAATCTCTCCAATGAAGCCGACGTTCACCGGCGGGTCATGGCCGTCCTGGCGTTCCTCCAGGAGAGTGGCCACTCCGGCCCCGACTGATCGGTTCACGTTCGGGCCTCCGCTCGGTCCACCAGCGGGGTGGTCCCGGCCACCTTGGTGCCCCGGCCGGGAGCGGATTCGACCCGGAGGGTGCCTCCGATGGCGCCCAGACGGTCGTTCATGTTCGTGAAGCCGGCGCCGACGCTCCTCTTCCGGACGTCGAACCCGGCCCCATCGTCCGTTACTTCGAACAGCAGCCCGCCGGCCTCCTCCCAGATGTGGATGCTCACGCTGGCCCCCTCGCCCGCATACTTGCCCGCGTTCTGAAGAGCCTCGAGGCAACAGAAGTAGATGGCGGCCTCGAGCTCCTGGGAGTACCTGCCTATGCCGGCTGCCCGCACTTCGACCGGGAGAGTTGAACGACGGGCCGCCGACACCAGCGCTTCCGGGAGCCCCTTGTCCGCCAGGAGCGGCGGGTAGATACCGTGGGCGAGGTCCCGAAGCTCTTGGAGGGCATCCTCCAGGTCGCCGCCCAACTCCTCGAGGAGGGTGTTCGCCCTCACCGGGTCTTTCTCGGCCAGCTGTCGAGCCAGCCGTACCTTGACCGCGAGTGCGACCAGGTGCTGCTGGACCCCGTCGTGAAGGTTCCGCTCGATCTTCCGGCGAGCGAGGTCCGAGGCCGCGACGATCCGCCCCCGGGAGGCCTGAAGTGCTTCGGCTTGCCGGCGGACCTCGTCCAGGGACGCCTGCAGTGCCGAGTCCAGCCGGACATTGTGTAGGGTCAGGCCGACCTGGCGGGCGAGCTCGATGAGGATGCGTTCGTCCTCACCAGTGAACGGTTCGGAGTCCTCTGGCCGTTCGACCACGATGATGCCGAGGAGCTCTCCCGAGTGCGTGATGGGTGATAGGCGAAGGATCCCGTTATCCCGGCCAGCCAGCAGCTCCGGGAGCCAGATCTTGACCCAGGCAGGTCCGGATACCCCGGCCCGTGCCACTGTGGCCTCCTCCGCTGCGGTGATCTCCATCTGCACGGGAGGGCGATCCGGGTCCGAGACAGCCCGCTCGAGCTTGCCGCCCGAGGCCGCCCACACTTCGGCTGAGGTCAGGCCGAGGGTCTTCCGGAGCGACTCCACCATCTGCAGCAGCAACTCGTCGAGCGGGATCGAACGCGACATCCGGCTTCCGAATGTCCGAAGGACCTCGTCGGGGGCCTGCCGGCCGCCGTACACCAGCCGCTTGGCCAGGCCCCCCAGCCTGGTGTGCGCCGGCAGATAGAGGAGTGCCGCCACACCGGCCGCGATCATGGAGAGCACCAGCAGGGTCCGCTCGTTCTCGTGCGGAACGCGGCCAAGGCCGAGAACGATGCCCAGGTACACGGCCACCACCACCACCGTGAGGCCGGCCAGGGAGATCGAGCCTCCAAGCAGCGGATCGATGGCCGGTGCGAACCGCTTCGACGAGGCCATGATGAGCGAGAGGGGGAGAAGCCCGGTGATGGCGGCCGACACTTCGCCCACATGCGGCGGCCAGTCGACCAGCACGTGGAGGCCGTAGAAGGCGACGGCCAGCCCTCCGGCGACTATGACGGACCAGCCCAGCCACTTCATCCGCCGCCGGTCGCCAGTCCCGGCTTTCCCGTACCGGGCGGCGAAGGCCCCGGCGCCGACGATGGCGAACACGGCCAGCTCGAGGACGATAGGCCATACCGGATAGTGGGGCCGATCCGCCCACGCGATGGATCCGAGAGCCAGTCCGGTCGCGTAGGCCGCCGCGGCCGTCGCTCGGCGCCCCGTGGATCGCAGGGCCCCCTCGGGCATGGCCAGCAGCAGGTGCAGCCCCGCGGCGATGGCCAAGGCCACGGGGATGGGCCGGGTCCCGGCGTCGAGACTGCCGATGGCCACGACGATGGCCCCGGCGCCAACGATGGCCCCGATCGCCCGAAACTCGGCCGCGAACGAAAGGCGGGTGGCGGCCA
>DASWCX010000349.1:0-3360 GCA_036395815.1 Actinomycetota bacterium
CTGGTGACGATGCTGCTCAAGCCGACCTTCAGCATCGACTACATCAAGGTGATCATGAATCTCTCCTAGAGGAGGGGGGCGATGGCGAACACGAACGTCTTCAGAGGCTCCGACGGCTCGATCGTCCTGGCCGTCGACACGGGGGCAGAGGGCGACCTGGCGCAGGGGGTCATCGACGCCTACTCGCTCTCGCCGGTGGGCCGGGCCACCGGGGTGACGGTTCGGGTGGACTCGGACATGAAGCCCTTCCACGAGCTGGGCCAGCGCTATCCCACCGAGCTTCGGGCCGGCAACGTGAACGTGTCGGGAAGCATCGACCGGGCCTTCATCAACGGGGCCCTGCTCAAGCTGCTGCTCGGTGACGCTGCGGCCTCTCGGCCGGCGGGCGCGTTCGTCGCGCCGTCATTCAACATCACCCTCCGCGCGGAGAACCCCGCCCTGGCGGGCACGGCGGCCACGGTGACGGTGCACGGCGCGAAGATCGACGAGTGGTCCTACGACCTGCCCGAGGCCGACTTCGTCATGGAGGAGGTCTCGTTCAAGGCGCTGTGGATCAGCGTCGAGGACGTCGAGGCGTCCTCGTAGGGGGCGGCGATGGGCTACCTGACGGCCGACGAGCTCCTGGCCGGGAGCGCCGTCACGCACGCGGTCGAGATACCGGCCGAGCTGCTTCCGCCGAGGGCCGGATCGAACGGCGACGGTGCGCAGCCGGGCCGGGTGAGGATGCGTCCGCTCACCGTGCGCGACATCCAGCGCGTCACGAAGGCCGCCCGGGACGACGACGCGCTGCTGTCGGTGCTCATGCTGAAGGAGGCCCTGGTCGAACCGGAGCTCTCCTTCGAGCAGCTGAACGAGCTCCCCGCGGGGGTGGCTCGGATCCTCCTGCACGAGCTCAACCGGGTCAGCGGCCTCAGCGTGGACGAGGAGAGCCTGGCCGAAGCGGTCCAAGCTCCCCTGGCTCGGGCGTGCTTCGCCCTGGCCGGGGAGTTCGGCTGGTCGGCGCGGGAGATCGGTGAGCTCACAGTGGGCCAGGTGCTGCTGTACCTGGAGATGCTGGAGCAGGGCCGGAGCCACGCCGAGGCGAGATGAGGGACTTCGCACCCCTCGGGGCGGAGCTTCGGGCTGCGGCGTGGGAGCCCCGTCGGTCGTTGACCCGTTCGGTCGCGGGCGTGCGCCGGTGGGCCGGCTGCCTCCTGGACGCCGGGGCGCGCCTGGGGTTCATCTGGGAGGTGCCCGCCCTGCCGGTTCTCGGCCTGGACGGGCTCCTCGATCCGCTGGCCGAGACGGCCCTCGCCTCGAGGCGGAGCGAGGGGACCCGAACGGAGCCCCGGGCTCCGGACACACTCGAGGTGGGCGAGTGGGTCCGTCCCGGGGCTCCGGGACCTGGAGTCGGAAACGCCGCGGGAGTCGGATCCGCGCTCGAGCCCCGAACGTCCCGACTGATGGGATCGGGCGGGGATCCGTTCACCGCGGGCCCGGCCGGGGCTCCGGCCCTGCCCTCGCCGTCCACCCCCGACTCGAAGGCGCGGCGAGCGGACCGGGTCCTCCACCCCGAGCCCACCGATCGGGTGGGCCGGCGGGCGCGGCATCGAAGTGAAACCTCGGATCGACCAGACCCTTCGCTCGGTTCGGTTCGGCCGATCGCTGGGACCGGAGCCGGGCCGGGCTCATCGCTCTCGAACCCTCGGGATCCGACCCCCTCGGAGTCGGGCCGGGCCCGGGGTGAGGAGTGGACGCGGCCGGCGCCACGGCGGCGTGAGATCCGCGGGCCCATCGCGAACTTCGTACCGACGCTCCCCGGCCGGCCGGCGAGCCTGGAGAGGGCCGGCGAACCAGGCACGTCGCCTCGCGACGCACGGGACACGCCGCGCGACGCCCTCCGGACGACGGGAGACCGGCCGGCTTGGCGGACGGCCGCCTCCGGATCGCCCACGGGACTCCGTTCCCCCCACGATGACCCCGCCGAGAGCTTCCCCGGGCGCCGGGGGGGCTCGGGCAGCCGGATCGCGGACGTCCTCGGGCCGGTGGGGGTTCCAGCCCGCGGGCAGGAGCTTGCTGACAGCGACCCTTCGCTCGATCGGATGGTCCGGCTTCTCCAGGACGTGGTCGGCGAGCTCGGGGCGATCTCGGCCCGACTGGCCGAGGGGGGCGACCGTTCCCTGGGCTCCGGCCGGAGCGAGCCAGCCGCGCGCTGGCTCGAGGACGACGAGCTGGCCGGTCGGCTCCAGCGGATCCTGATGCGCCAGGCGCGAAGCCGCGGGATCGACCTGTCGTGAAGGTGAAGCCGATGATCGGGGAGTACGAGGTTCCCGGGATCCAGCGCATCGGAACCCTCGAGGCCCGGCACCTGGTCGAGGTCCCGGTGCCCGGGCTGGAGGGGAGCTACCACCAGGATCTGGGCAGCGCGGCGGTCTCAATCGTGATTGAAGGGACCCTGGCCGGAGACGATGCCCGGGACGGCTTCCTCCAGAGCGTCCGGGACTCGTTCAACGCCGGGGAGCCGCTGGACTTCGTGGCGGACATCGTGTCGGCGACCTCGGTGGAGAAGGTCTTCGTCGCCGACCTCGACGCGGCGGAGGTGGCCGGAAACTCCGACACGTTCCGCTACCGCATGGTGCTCACGCAATACGTGGAGCCTCCCCCCACCGGCCCGGGAACGGACCTGGGGTTCGGCGACCTCACCGATCTGGGGGGCGACCTGCTGGCCGAAGCCGGATCGCTCATGGACGCCTTGCAGGTGCCCGACCTCCTCGGTTCCGTCCCGGACCTCAGCGACCCGACCCCGCCGCTCAAGGCCGGCGTGGAGGGGATCAAGTCCGCCCTGGACGGCCTTTCCGGGGTGGGCCCGGCGCTCTCCGACCTCTTCGGGTCCTGATGGCCGGCATCCTGGCGAGCCTCGACGCGAAGCTCGGGCCCATCGACGTCGGTGGCCTGGTGTCCCAGCAGGCCGGGGCCCTCGGTCCGGTCTCGGACGCGGTCTCGGCCCTGACCGGCGGCGCTCCCGACGGACTGCAGGACCTGTTGGACACGATGAAGGAGCTGCCGATGCCGAAGTTCCCCTTCGGCATCGACCTGTCCACGACGTTCGGGTCGGCCCGGGGCGCGCTTCCCTCCGACCTTTCCTCGGTGTCGGGGGACCTCATGTCCGGGCTCCAGAACCTGTCGGACACGGTGTCGGCACAGTTCGGCCAGCTCCTGGCCGGCGTGGTGAAGGCGGTGAGCTCCCTCGCGGACCTCACCCAGATCGACTTCCGCTGCGAGCCCGGTGGCGCAGGATCCGAGGCGCCGGGGGAACCCGAAGGAGGGGGCGGGGCCCCAGGCGGCGCTCCGGGCGGGGCTCAGGACGGCGGCGAGCCTCCT
>DASWCX010000350.1:0-6006 GCA_036395815.1 Actinomycetota bacterium
CAGATCGAGGGCCGAGAGCGCGTGCCCGAACGCGGTTGGTGCCCGCCCGAGCAAGCCATGGACCAGACGCAGCGCCGAGACCCCGGCCCGTTCGTACTCGGCCTCACCGGTGAAGTACGCCAGCCGCTGGAGGACCTCGGCCGCCACCGAGTTTCCCGCCGGGACCGCGTTGTCGAACAGTTCCTTCGGCCGAACCACCAGCGCCTCCGCGTCGGCGCCGGTCTGGAAGAATCCGCCTCTCTCTTCGTCGCGGAACAGCCGGAGCATCTCGTCCGCCAGTGCGCGGGCCTGGTGGAAGAACCGAACGTCGAACGTGGTCTCGTAGACCGTGAGGCAGGCCGACGCCATCATCGCGTAGTCGTCGAGGTAGCCGGGCCGCCCGGCCTTCCCGTCCCGCCAGGACCTGAGCAACCGGCCGTCCTCGCGTCGAAGGTTCGCCAGGACGAACTCGGCCGATCGGGAGGCTGCATCCACGAACCTCGGCTGCCCCAGGGCCCGCCCGGCCTCGGCGAACGCCGCGATGGCCAGCCCGTTCCACGCTGCCAGGATCTTTTCGTCGGTTCCGGGGGGGACCCTGCGCTCCCTCGCTTCGAACAGCGCCCGGCGGGCTCTTTCGAGCTCCGGTTCCGGCGGGGGCTCGACGGCGGAGGGCGGGTTCCACAGGACGTTCGTTCCCTCCCAGTTGCCCGCGGGGGTGGCCCCGAACCACCGGGCGACGGGCTCGCCCGCCTCGGCCACCAGCTCGTCCCAGGACCAGACGTAGAACCTGCCCTCCACCCCTTCGGAATCGGCGTCCTGCGACGAGAAGAAGCCGCCGTCGGGGTGGCGCATCTCCCGGAGCAGGTGGTCGAGGGTCTCGGTCGCCACCCGCCGGTACCGCTCCTCGCCGACGACCTGCCACGCCCTGGCGTAGAGCCGGGCCAGCTGGGCGTTGTCGTAGAGCATCTTCTCGAAGTGCGGCACGTGCCACCGTCCGTCCACCGAATACCGGTGGAACCCGCCGCCGACGTGGTCGTACATGCCCCCGGCGGCCATCCGGTCGAGGGTTCGCACCACCATCTCCAGCGAGCCCTCGTACCCGCGCAGATGGCATCGCAGCAGGAACTCGAGCGTCATGGGCTGGGGGAACTTCGGCGCGCCGCCGAACCCGCCCAATTCGCCGTCGAAGGCCTGCCGGAGGGCGCCGTGGGCCTCACGGAGGACGTCCTCGACGAGCGGCTCGGTCGATTCCCGAAGCGCGGCGAGCCGCCCGATGCTCTGGAGCACCTTCGAGCCCTGGCCGTCGGCGTCCTGCCGCCGCTCCCGCCAGGAGTCGGCGACGGCCGTCAGGACGCGGGCGAACCCAGGGAGGCCTTGACGATCCTCCGGCGGGAAGTACGTCCCGGCGTAGAACGGCTTGCCGTCGGGGGTCAGGAACACCGTCATGGGCCAGCCGCCGGACCCCGTCATGGCCTGGACCGCGTCCATGTAGATCGAATCGAGGTCGGGGCGCTCCTCCCGGTCGACCTTGACGCAGACGAAGCTCGCGTTCATGAGCCTGGCCGTCTCGGGATCCTCGAACGACTCGTGGGCCATGACGTGGCACCAGTGGCAGGCCGCGTAGCCGATCGAGAGCAGGATCGGCCTGTCCTCTCGCTTCGCCCGTTCGAGCGCCTCCGGCCCCCACGGGTACCAGTCGACCGGGTTGTGGGCGTGCTGGAGGAGATAGGGGCTGGTCTCGTCGATCAGCCGGTTGGCCGCTCGCTTTTCGGTCATCGCGTCAAGTCTCCCCGTTTTCGTATCGGAGGCGCACCGAGCGCGGGCCGTGGCCTGATTGGCGACGCGGCCCGCGTTCGTGCTCGAATACGGCACGCGATCGGGAGGAAGCCATGATCGGGGCGTACATCCTCATCCAGACGAAGGTGGGCAAGGGATCGGATGTCACCAATGAGGTCGGCCAGATCGAGGGCGTGTCATCCGCCGAGACGGTGACCGGGCCCTACGACGTCATCGCCTACGCGCAGGCTCGAAACCTCGATACCCTCAGCCGGCAGGTGGTCGGCCTGATCCAGGAGGTCGACGGGGTGAGCCGGACCCTGACCTGCCCGGTGGTCCACTTCTGACCTCCCCGCGCATCGCGGCGCGGAGCCGGCCGATCGGGCCCGTCAGGCGGTGGCGCTCGGCCAGCTCCTTGACCCGCTCCTCGTCGGGCTCCTTCGCCCAGGTTCGAACCTCGACGTCCGTGCGGATCGGGACCACGTCGCGCATCGCGGCCAGGTAGTCGGCCGCCCCTCGAACGGCCGCCCGGATCGCAGGCGACCGGCGAAGCGGCCCGTTGCGGGTGGGGACCCGGGCCTCCTCCACCAGCGCGTCGAGATCGGGGGCCACCTCGATCAGGAGGCGGGCCGTCTTCTCCCCCACCCCGGGCACCCCGGGCAGCCCGTCCGACGGATCCCCTCGCAGGGTGGCGAAATCCGCGTACCGGGACGCCGGGACGCCGTACTTCGCCAGGACCCCGGCCTCGTCGAGGACCCGCAGATCGGACACCCCCCGCACGGTGAACAGCACCCGCACCACCGGGTCCCGGACCAGCTGGATGAGGTCCCGGTCGCCGGTCACGATGTCGAACCGATCCCCGCGGGCCGCTTTCCTGGTGAGCGCGCCGATGGCGTCCTCGGCCTCCCATCCGGGCGCGTCCGCCTGCGGCAGCCCGAGGGCGTCCAGGACCTCGCGCAGCAGGTCGAACTGGGGCGGCAGGCCCTCCGGGTCGGGCGCCCGGTTGGCCTTGTATCCGGCGTAGCGGGCCACGCGCGGTGCCGGCTTCCAGTCGTCGTCGTAGACGTGCACCACCTGGTCCGGGCGGCGGGCCTCGATCAGGTACCCCACCATGTCGAGGTATCCGTGCAAGGCGTTGATGGATTGCCCGCCCCGGTCCTTGACCGAGGGCGGGACCGAGAAGAACGCCCGGTACATCAGGCTCGAGGTGTCGAGGAGCACCCGGTACGCCATGGCTCTCAGGAGATCGTAGCCCGACCGGGAGCGACGCCTGCATCCCGAAGGCCGTTCGGCCACACTTGCGCCATGGAGATCGGGTACCTGATCTATGCGCTGCTGTTCGGTGCGCTGTTCGCCTGGGAGGGGATCGGCCTGGCCCACCAGCACGACCGCTGGCCGACGTTCAGCGACGCCATCCGGCTGGTCATGCGCCACGCGCCGGGCCGGTGGATCCTGTTCGCGCTGTGGCTATGGCTGGGCTGGCACTTCTTCGTTCGCGGCTGGAAGTTCTTCCTCCGGGCGTGAACCCGGGCTCGATGGCCGAGGCGTCGGGGGGCCTGTTCAGGCACGACGTCATCCCCGTGGTGTCGGGCTACGTGGTGGTGATGTCGATGTTCGTGGCTCACCGCCGAGACCGGAGGCGCCGGGCCGCACGGGGGCGACCCGACGAGCCGATCACGATCCGGGGCTGGCCCCCCACGTGGTCCGGCCTGACCCGGTACCTGCTGGCCACCGCTCTCGGGGGCTACGTTGTGTTCATCGCCGTGATCTTGCTGTACTACTTCGCCCTCGGCGGCGAGAACTTCACCTTCATCAGGGATGCACTGACCGGAGGGGTGTGGCTTGGGTTCGGGATCGCGGTCCCGGGCCTGCTGTTCCTGGCGTGGGTTGGCGAGCGCACCCGAGATCGGCGCGTCCGGCCGCCGGAGGGAGGTTCACCCAACCTCTGATCGAACGCCGGCCGGGACCTACCGCTACCGCGTCAGTGTCGTCGGCCGTCGGTCGCGGTCAGCTTCGGCTGCCTCGGCCGGGGACGCCGACGTCCGGGCTTGGACCTGTCCGGCTTCCGCTTCGTGAAACGAGCCAGGAAACGCTCGAAGAGAGCCTTCAGTCGATCCTTTCCCATCCCGAGCAGGACCACGCCGACGATCCCCAGCAAGGCGCCGATGAGGGTGAGGACGAGACCGCCCAGCGATCCCGCCTGGAGAACCGGTAACAGAACCGCGCGGAAGTGGTGGTACGGCGGACGGATGTAGTCGAACACCAGCTCGTCGCCGGGGTCGAGTGGGGACCACGAAACCGTGTCGTTCCCGTGGAAGCGGGACGAGTTCAGGTCGAGGGCGTCTCGGGCTTCCGTGAACGCTCCGTGGGACAGGCCATGAACCTCGACCCTCGCCTCCAGGCAGGCAACCGAGCACAGGACACCCAACGCGAGCCTGCCGTTGGGCAGGACCAATTCGAGGAACGGATCGGCCGGAGGAGCGACCGTAACCTCCCGCAGGAGACCCACTGGGCCGCGCCCAGACGCTCGAACCTTCTTCGGGGGCTCGGTGATGACGATGTCGGATGGGTCCTCGGCGGCCTGATTGATCCTGATGGTCGACTCCCCCATGCTCCCGCTGGCCTCCACCCGCACCGAGAAGTCATCCTTCCCGGCGGTTGTGAGCACCAGCCGATATTCCTTGATGGTGAAATCCGGTGGTGGCCCGCCCACCCCGAAGTGTTGATTGGAAGACCGCAGGAGGAGGGAGGCGATAACGAACGCCGTGAGCGCGACGGCGACGGCCACGATGTTCCAAGCGGCCCGGCCGCCGGCGCGACCCCTCCGCGACCCGGCTCCCCCTGAGCGAGTCCGTTGGAAGCGCACGACGGACACGATGGCGGCGGGCGCGATCAGGCCGATCGCCAGCCCGATACCTGCAGAGGGATCGGTGAGCAGCAGGCCGATCAAGAACAGAAGGGCCGCCAGGCTCAGAACGATCCACAGCATCCTGGCGAGAAGGTGCGTGCGTCCTCGAGGTGACGGCTCGTGTGCCGCAGGCCCCATACGGATGGATTAGTCCCGGCCCGCCCCGAAGTCAAGAGGTCCCTGGGCCCACGGTCCTCAAGGCAAGGCTGTCGGGCCCGTGGAGAGGAGCTCCGCGAAGCGCGTGGGGGAGACGTTGCCGCCCGACAGGATCACGCCGACTCGGCGGTCCGCAACATCCACCTTGCCGGCCAGCACGGCGGCCAGGGCGGCCGCACCGCTCGGTTCGACCACCAACTTCATCCGCTCGAACAGGAACGCCATGGCCTCGACGATCTCGCCGTCGGTGACCAGCGCGACCTCGTCGACCAGTCGGAGGTTCACCTCGAACGTGAGCTCGCCGGGGACGTTCACCTGGAGCCCGTCGGCGATGGTGCGCGGGACCTCGATCCGCACACGCTCGCCGGCCTCCAGCGAGCGCTTCGTGTCGTCGCCGGCCTCGGGTTCGACGCCGACCACCCGGATCGAAGGGAGCAGCGCCTTCGCCGCGGTGGCCGACCCGGCGATCAGCCCGCCGCCGCTCACCGGGACCACCAGGACGTCCAGATCGGCCACCTGGCGGACCAGCTCCAGGGCGGCGGTTCCCTGCCCGGCCATCACCAAGGGGTCCTCGTAGGGTGGGACCAGGACCAGGCCGCGCTCCTCGGCAATCTGCCGGCCCAACGCCTCCCGGTCCTCCCGGTACCGGTCGTACAGGACGACCTCGGCGCCGTAGCCGCGGGTCGCGGCGATCTTCGCCTCGGGAGCGTCCTCCGGCATCACCACCACCGCCTTCAGACGCACCAGGCTGGCCGCCAGGGCTGCGGCCTGGGCGTGGTTCCCGGACGAATACGTGGCCACGCCGGCCGCTCCGGCGGGGAGCGAGGCGATCCGGTTGTACGCGCCCCGGAACTTGAAGGAGCCGGACCGCTGGAGGTTCTCGGCCTTGAGGAACAGGGTCCCGCCGGCCATTCGATCGAGGGTGCCCGAGGTGAGCACCGGGGTCACGTGGGCCACGTCCCGAAGCCGGGCCGCGGCCGCCTCGACGTCGGGGAGCCCGATCACCGCAGGACCAGCTGGCCCTGGTACGGCCCTCGCCCGGTCATGCACGACGCCCCGCACCGCGCGGCCAGGTCGAACACCTCCTCCAGCGGAAGGCCGGCGCCGAGCCCGTACGTCAGGCCGGCGGCGAAGCTGTCCCCGCACCCGTAGGCGTCCACCCTCGGTCCGGGGAGCGGGGTGGCCGG
>DASWCX010000351.1:0-18307 GCA_036395815.1 Actinomycetota bacterium
CGCCACTCCAGCCGCTCGGCTTCGAGCCGTCCCTCCGCGCAGGCGAACAGGGCCGGGGCGAGGCCCGACGCCAGCCTGGGCAGGATCACCTGCGTTTCGGGATCGCCGAACCGGCAGTTGAACTCGAGCACCTTCGGTCCCTCGGCGGTCAGCATGAGGCCCGCGTACAGCACCCCCCGGTAGTCGACGCCCTCTCGCTGCAGGGCAGCGGCGGCGGGCTTCAGGATCCCGTCCAGGATCTGTGCCTCGGTCTCCGGGTCGACGAAGGGAACCGGGCTGTAGGCGCCCATGCCGCCGGTGTTCGGCCCCTCGTTCCCGTCCCCGGCCCGCTTGTAGTCCTGGGCCAGAACCAGCGGCTCGACGTGTCCCCCGCCGACCAGCGCGAGGGCCGAGACCTCCGGCCCCTCCAGGCACTCCTCGATCAGCACGGTCCGTCCGGCGTCGCCGAACACCCCGGTCACCAGGCAGTCCCGAAGGGCCCGCCTGGCCTCCGGGCGGCCCGAGGCGACGGTGACGCCCTTGCCGGCCGCCAGGCCGTCGGCCTTGACCACGATCGGCCCCTCGATCCCCTCCAGGTACTCCTCGGCCGGACCGATCCGGTCGAACCGTCGCGACTGCGGCCCCGGGATCCCGTGCCGCTCGCACAGCTCCCGGGCCCAGGCCTTCGAGCCCTCGACCCTGGCCCCCGCCTGGGAGGGGCCGAACACCGGGAGGCCCCGGGCCTGCAGCTCGTCGGCCAGGCCGGCCACCAGGGGGCCCTCGGGCCCGACCACCGTGAGGTCGATGGACTCACGCTCGGCGAACCCGGCGATCCCGTCCACGTCCGTCGCCGCCACCGGCACCGGCGAGGCCAGCTCGGCGATGCCGGCGTTCCCCGGCGCCGCGTACAGCCCTTCGACCGCGGGATCGCGCGCCAGCGCCCAGCACAACGCATGCTCGCGACCTCCCCCGCCGACAACCAGGACCCGCACCGGAAGCCTCAGTCCTCCACCGCGAGCGTCTGCTCCCGGTCAGCTCCCACGGAGACCGTCCGGATGGGAACGCCCGCCAGGCCGGCCACGCGTTCGAGGTACTTCCTGGCGGAGGCGGGGAGGTCCGCGGGATCGCGCGCCCCGCTTAGGTCGCCTACCCACCCTTCGAGCTCCTCGTAGACCGGTTCGGCCTTGTGGAAGATCGTCTGGTGGGGCGGAAAGTCCTCGTAGGACCGGCCCTCGAACCGGTAAGACGTGCAGATCCGGAGCTCGGGCAGCCCGGACAAGACGTCGAGCTTGGTCACGAACAGCTCGGTCAGCCCATTGAGCCTGACGGCATACCTGAGGAGCACGGCGTCCAGCCAGCCACACCGGCGGGGCCGGCCCGTCACGGTGCCGAACTCGTGCCCCCGCTCGCCCATGTGCTTCCCGGCCACCTCGGTGTCCTCGGTGGGGAACGGCCCGGAGCCCACGCGGGTGACGTACGCCTTCGCCACGCCCACGACGGACGTCGCTTCGACCGGCCCGAGCCCGGCCCCCGACAGGAGCCCGCCCGCCACGCAGCTCGAGGAGGTCACGAACGGATACGTGCCGTGATCGAGGTCGAGGAGCGTTCCCTGGGCGCCCTCCAGCAGGACGTGCTTGCCGTCGCGGAGGGCCCGGTACAGGAGCGCGCTGGTGTCGGTGATGTGCGGGGCCAGCCGGTCGCCCATGGCCAGGTACTCCTCGGCGATCGACTTCGGATCCAGAGGCAGCCGGTTGTAGATCTTGGCCAGGACCAGGTTCTTCTCCTTGATGGCCACGTCGAGCTTCTCCCGGAAGATCCGGGGGTCGGTGAGGTCCTGGACCCGAAGGCCGATCCGGGCGGCCTTGTCCGCGTAGGCGGGGCCGATCCCCTTCTTCGTCGTGCCCAGGGCGTGCTTGCCCAGGTAGCGCTCGGTGGCCCGGTCCAGCTCCCGGTGATACGGCATGATCAGGTGGGCGTTGCCCGATACCAGCAGGCGTGAGGTGTCGATGCCCCGTCCCGCCAGCACGTCCATCTCCTCCAGCAGGACTGTGGGGTCGATCACCACTCCCCCGGCGATGACGGGGGTGACCTGCGGGTAGAGGATCCCGGAAGGGACCAGCCGCAGCTTCAGCAGCTGTCCGCCGGCGAGGATGGTATGGCCGGCGTTCGTCCCGCCCTGACAGCGGACCACGAGATCGGACCGCCCCGCCAGCAGGTCGGTGGCCTTCCCCTTGCCCTCATCCCCCCACTGGGTCCCAACCAGGATGGTGAGCGGCACTCCCAGATTCTACCGGTGGGCCGCCGGGCGGCCGCTACCGCTCGATGCGGAACTTGATCCGGACGTGCGTGTGGTACTCCTTGATCTTGTCGCCCTCGACCACGGCGCTGGTCTCGAGCACATCCATCCCCTCGACCCCCCGGAGCGTCTTGCTCGCCTCGGCCAGGGCCTGGGCCGCGGCGTCCCTCCACGACTCGGTCGACACCCCCACCAGGTCGATCGTCTTGACCACCGCCATCTCCCGCTCCTTTCTGGCGCCGCCGTGCCTGCTCGTTGGGATCGGTCCCGACGCCGGCCATTCTTCCAACTTTCCCGGTGCGGCGTGCACGAGCCGCAAGACGGAGATCGACCGGGGGGGACGGCCACTGGTCGGGAGCGAGCGTTCGGCGGCCCTTCAGCGGGCGGTGTGGCGGCTGGAGCTCCTCCGGTCGGTCCACCGCGCCGGGCGCGTCCACCTGCCGCCATCCTGAGCGGACAGGCGGGCCAACCCCACCATCGTCAGCACCATGAGGGCGGTGACCAGGGCGGACAGCAGGCCCACCCGGACGGCGAGCGTCCTGACGAGCTGGTCGCAGACTGGGTCGTCGGCGCCCAACGAGGGACCCGTCCCCTGGCCGACGCAGCTCCCAGCCGCAGAGGCGGCGGCCGCGGCCGCCACCGCCCCGCCGACCAGGGCCCCCAGCATGGCCGCGCCGAGGCCGAGGGCCGGCCCCGAAAGCCGTCGCTCGTTCGTGCCCGAGCCCTCAGTGGCCAGCGCTACTCCTGTTCGAAGGGGTTGGTCGGGGTGAAGGTCTGGACCCGGATGGGGTCGCACGCCCGGGCGAACCGGTCGGCCTCCGAGGGGCTCCCCACGACGAAGCCGTAGTGCATCGGCACCGCGACCTCCGGGTCGATGGACTTGGCCAGCCCGGCCGCCTCGCCGGCGTCCATGGTGTAGGTGCCGCCGATGGGCAGGAAGGCCACGTCCGCCTTGACCTCGTCCAGCTCGGGCACGTGGTCGGTGTCGCCGGCGTGGTAGTAGGTGTTGCCGCCGAGCGTCAGCACGTACCCGACCCACTTGTTCGCCTTCGGGTGCATCTCCAGCCGGTCCTCCGCCACGTTGTATGCCGGCACGGCCTGCCCGGTGATGGACCCGGCCTGGACCGAATCGCCGGGCTGCACGGGCACCACGTCCCCGGAGAGCTCCTCGGCCACGTCAGCCGGGGCGAAGATCTTCGTTCCATCCTTGCGGATCTTGTCCAGGTCCTCGGTGGAGAAGTGGTCGAAGTGCGCGTGGGTGATGAAGACGACATCGGCCGGCTTCGGGTCGGTGACCCCCCACGGATCGATGTAGACCGTGAAGTCCTCCCCGTCGAAGCGGTACGCGGACTGCCGGAACCAGGTGAACCGCGTGAGCATCGCATCCCTCCTTGACGGTGGTGGTGTCGAAGGTCAGGCGCCTCCTTCGCCCGGGCTCTCCGGAGCGGCCGGGGCGGCGGGGGCCGAAGGTGCCTGGGAAGCCGCGGGAGCCCCGCCCCCGCTGAAGTCCACCCGCGGCGCCTGGGCCACCACGGCCCGCTCGGCCTCGGGGATCTCGAAGAACTCCTCCTCCTTGAACCCGAACCTCCGGGCGATCATCGAGGAGGGGAATGCCTGGACCCGCCGGTTGTAGCCGTTCACGTTCGCGTTGTAGAAGCGGCGGGCGGCCTGGATGCGGTCCTCGGTGTTGGAGAGCTCCGACTGGAGGGCGAGGAAGTTCTGGTTCGCCTTCAGCTCCGGATAGTTCTCGGCCACCGCGAACAGCCGGCCCAGGGCCTGGACGAACGGCCCCTCGGCCGCGGCCTGCGCGGCCGGCGACTGCCCGCTGGTGGCGGCCGCGGCCGACCGGGTCCGGGCCACCTCCTCGAACACCTCGCGCTCGTGGGCGGCGTAGCCCTTTACCGTCTCCACCAGGTTCGGGATCAGGTCGTACCGCCGCTTCAGCTCGGTATCGATGTTGGAGAACGAGTTTCGGATCAGGTTCCGCTGGGTGACGAACCGGTTGTACGAGACGACCAGCCCCAATCCGATCAGCAGCAGGATCGCCACGATCACGATCACGGCAATCAGCACGGCTCAGCTCCTTCCTGTTGCTTCCGTCGAGCCCGCCGCACGCGGGCCTGGATATTCGTCCCGCACCAGGCGCGGGATGTGGTCGTCGAAGGCCTTGGCCGTCCCGATCAACGGGACCAGCGCGGTCGGTGGCAGGCGCTTGCAGTAGACCAGCAGAAACGGTCCGATGATCTCGAAGCCGAACTTTCCACCGGTCGACAGAAGCCACTGCATCATCCGGGCGTCGACGAGCTTGAAGGCGAACGCCTGGTCCTTCGACTTCACCTGGAACTCCCGGTTGAAGTCCTCCGATTCGAACTCGATGTCGTGCATGCCCACGTGATCGGCCAGGCGGGTCATGATGTTCTCTTTCGCGATCGACACCTCCGGCGTGTCGACGCCCAGGTTCGCCACCACCACCGAGAAGTGGTGGTAGGTCTTCGACCGGTTGCCGTTGGAATCGGTGGACTCGTCGTAGTACCAGTAGTCCGCCTCCTGGATCGGCAGCCCCTGCCACTGGCCGTCCATGACGTTCTCGCAGCCTCGCCCGTCGCCCCGGGAGAACAGGTGGAACGGGTAGCCGATGATGCCGAACGGATCGGCCTGGGAGTACCGGAGGTTGTACTGCGCGGCGAACGTGGCCATGGCGTCACGCCGCTGCTTCTTCCGGTAGAACGAGTACCAGACGCCCGCCGCGACCACGGCGACGATGAGGACCACGACCACGACTCCCATGGGGACAGTATGGCGGAACCCGCACTCCGAACGAAAGGAGGTCGGGTTGGAGGCGTTCCCTAGGCCTGTGCCTCCGACGGGGCCGTTCGGAAGGCGAGGCCGTCGTCCTGTCCGTCGCGGTCGATCTCCACCGTGTCCCCTTCCTTCAGCTCCCCGCTCAGCAGCTTCATGGCCAGTGGGTCCTGCACCTCCTTCTGGATCAGGCGCTTCAGCGGCCGCGCGCCAAACGCCGCGTCGTACCCGCGCACGGCCAGGTACTCCCGCGCGGCCGGGGAGAGGGTGACCGACAGCCTGCGGTTCGCCAATCGCTGCTCGAGCAATCGCACCTGGATATCGACGATGGCGGCGATCTCGTCCTTGCCCAGGGTGTGGAACACCACGATCTCGTCGAGCCGGTTGAGGAACTCCGGCCGGAACGTCTGCCGGACCCCCGCCAGCACGGCCTCCCGCTGGCCCTCCGGCGAGAGCGACGGGTCGAAGAAGTGGGCGCTTCCGAGGTTCGAGGTCATCACCACGACGGTGTTCTTGAAGTCAACGGTTCGACCCTGGCCGTCGGTGAGCCGGCCGTCGTCCAGGAGCTGGAGCAGGACGTTGAACGCGTCCTGGTGCGCCTTCTCGATCTCGTCGAGCAGGATCACCGAATACGGGCGCCGCCGAACGGCCTCGGTGAGCTGGCCGCCCTCCTCGTAGCCCACGTACCCCGGGGGCGCGCCGATCAGGCGGCTCACGGTGTGGCGCTCCTGGTACTCGCTCATGTCGATGCGGATCATGGCCCGCTCGTCGTCGAACAGGAACTCGGCCAGGGCCCTGGCCAGCTCGGTCTTCCCCACTCCGGTGGGGCCGAGGAACAGGAACGAGCCGATCGGCCGGTTGGGGTCGGCCAGGCCGGCCCGGGCGCGGCGGATGGCGTTCGACACCACCGTCACCGCCTCCTCCTGGTCCACCACGCGCTGATGCAGGCCGTCCTCCATGTGGACCAGCTTCTGGACCTCGCCCTCCATCAACCTGGACACGGGGATGCCGGTCCACTTCGACACCACCTCGGCGACGTCCTCCTCGTCGACCTCCTCCTTGAGCATCTTGCGATCGGCCTGAACCGCCTCCAGCTCCAGGTTCTCCTCGGCCAGTTGCCGCTCGAGCTGGGGCAGGCGGCCGTGGCGGATCTCCGCCGCCCGCTCCAGGTCGCTGTCCCGCTCGGCCAGCTCGAGCTCCCGATGGAGGGACTCGATCTGGCTCTTCAGCGACCGGATCCGGTCGATGTGGTCCTTCTCCTCCTGCCAGTGGGCCTTCATCGCGCCCACCTGCTCGGTGAGGTCGGCCAGCTCGCCTTCGAGCTTCTCCAGCCGTTCCCGGGATGCCTGGTCGGTCTCCCTCCTGAGGGCGGCCCGTTCGATCTCCAGCTGCTTGATCCTCCGGTCGACCTCGTCGATCTCGGTGGGCATCGAGTCGATCTCGATCCGAAGGCGCGAGGCGGCCTCGTCGATCAGGTCGATGGCCTTGTCCGGCTCGAACCGCCCGGTGACGTAGCGGTCGCTGAGGACGGCCGCGGCGACAAGCGCGGCGTCGTGGATCCGGACGCCGTGGTGGACCTCGTACTTCTCCTTGAGGCCGCGGAGGATCGCGATGGTGTCCTCGACCGAGGGCTCTCCCACCACGATCGGCTGGAACCGACGCTCCAGGGCCGGGTCCTTCTCCACGTGCTTGCGGTACTCGTCCAGCGTGGTGGCGCCGATGGCGCGCAGCTCGCCCCGGGCCAGCATCGGCTTCAGCATGTTGCCCGCGTCCACCGCGCCCTCGGCCGCCCCCGCGCCGACCACGGTGTGCAGCTCGTCGATGAAGGTGATGATCCTGCCCTCGCTCTCGGCGATCTCCCGGAGCACGGCCTTGAACCGCTCTTCGAACTCCCCGCGGTACTTCGACCCGGCCACCAGCGAACCGATGTCGAGCGCCACGACCCGCTTGTTCTTCAGGCTCTCGGGAACGTCCCCGGCCACGATGCGCTGGGCCAGCCCCTCCGCGATCGCCGTCTTGCCCACGCCCGGCTCGCCGATCAGCACCGGGTTGTTCTTGGTCCGGCGGGACAGCACCTGGATCACCCGGCGGATCTCGTCGTCCCGTCCGATGACCGGGTCGAGCTTGCCCTCCCGGGCGGCCTCGGTGAGGTCGCGCCCGTAGCGCTCGAGCACCTGGAACTTCTCCTCCGGATCCTGGTCGACGATCTGCCGGCGCCCCCGGACCTCGGCCAGGGCCTGGCGGACGCCCTCGTTCGTCACGCCCGACGACGCCAACAACGTGGCCATGTCGCCGCCGTCCTTCAGCATGGCAAGGAGGATGTGCTCGGTGGACACGTACAGGTCGCCCATCTCCGCCATCTCAGCGGCGGCGCGCTCCAGCATCTGGGCGGACGCTTGGGAGAGGCCGACGTTCTGCTGGAATCCGTAGACGCGTGGGATCCGCTCGATCGCCTCCCCCACCCGCTCGCGAAGCGTTCGAGGCGACTGACCCAGCCGGTGCAACACGGGATAGATGAAGCCCTCCGGGTCGGACAGCAGGGCGTAGAGGATGTGCGCCGGCTCCACCAGCTGGTGGTCGTGCGCCGCCGCGACCTGCTGCGCGGTGCCCAGGGCCTCCTGCGACTTGTGGGTCAGCTTGTTGTTCAGGTCCATTCGCTCTCTCTCTTCGGTTTCAGCTCCGCCCGCGACTTCCCGGGCCGGCGGCGAACGGCCCCCGTCGCTGCTCGACGGGACCCAGCGCGATGGCCCGCCGGCGCCGGGCGGCTTCCGGGTCGGCCGGGCTCTGGCGAGCGTCCTCCGCCGGGCCGCGCCGAAGCCGCCGCTCGGCGCTCCGCATGTCCGACAGCGGCACGATCTCGGCCCGGAACTCGCGCCTGACCCGGTCCACCTCCCGGCGAACCTGTTCCTCCGCCTGCCGCATCTGCTCCCGCATCAGCTGCATCCGCTCGCGCAGCCGGTCCAGCTCGTTCTCCATCTCGACGATCATCTTCACCCCGGCGAGGTTCACCCCTTCCTGGGTGAGCCGCTGGATCGTCTGCAGCCTGGCGATGTCCCGCTCGGAATACCGCCGGGTGTTGCCGGCCGTCCTGGAGGGCGTCAGCAGGCCCTTCCGCTCGTAGATCCGGAGCGTCTGGGGATGGACGCCCACGAGCTCCGCGGCCACGCTGATGATGTAGACGCCCCGTTCGCCTTCGCCTTCGCGTTCGCCTTCGTCTTCCATGGCTCAGGCCTCCATCCCCAGGCGCCGCCGCGGCGACTCTCCTTCGGTGTCCTGCAGTCGCTTCAACAGTTCCTTCTGCTCCCGGGAGAGCTTCGAGGGAACGTCCACCCGAACCGTCACCAGCATGTCTCCGTGGCCGCCCTTCCGCGGGTGGGGGGCACCCTTGCCCCGGATCCGGAAGGTCCGGCCGGCCGCCGTCCCCGCCGGGATCTTCAGGGTGACCGAGCCGTTCAGCGTGGGCACCTGGACGTTCGCCCCCAACGCGGCCTCGGAGAAGCTCACCGGCAGCTCCAGCGTGAGGTCGCTGTCCTTCCGGCCGAACAGCCGGTGCGGCGCGATCCGCACCACGACGTACAGGTCGCCGGCCCGGCCCCCCGGGGGGCCCGGTTCCCCGCGCCCCGGGACCCTGATCCGCGCGCCGTCCTTCACCCCCGCCGGGATGCGCACGGAGAACTCGCGGGTCCGCCGGACGCTTCCCGAGCCGCCGCAGGCCTTGCAGGGATGCTCCACGATCCGGCCGGCACCTCCGCACCTGGGACACGGGCGGGAGAACGAGAACACACCCTGGTTCTGGGCCATGGTGCCGGTCCCGCCGCACTGGGGACAGACCACGGGCGCCGTTCCCGGCTCCGCGCCGGATCCCCCGCACGTCGGACACGCCGCCGGACCCTGGATCCGCAGGGGCACCGTCGCGCCGTTGATGGCGTCCTCGAACGAGATCCTGGCTTCGGTCTGGAGGTCCGCGCCCCGGGCCTGGGCCCTGCGGGAGCCTGCCCGGTTCCGGCCGAACAGGCCTCCGAAGAGGTCGCCGAGATCGCCGCCATCGAACCCTTCGGCATCGAACGGGAACCCCTCGACCCGGACGTTCCTCCAGCCCGGCCCGCCACCGGCTCCCGGGCCGCCGAATCCGCCGAACCCGCCGACCCCGGAGGCCGCCATCTCCCGAACCTGGTCGTAGGACTTGCGCTTCTCGGGATCGCCGAGGACGTCGTACGCGGCCGAGATCTCCTTGAATCGGTCCTCGGCGTCCTTGTCGCCCGGGTTGGCGTCGGGGTGGAGCTTCTGGGCCAGCTTGCGGTAGGCCTTCTTGACCTCCGCGGTGGGGGCGTTCTTGGGGACGCCCAGCATCTGGTAGTAGTCCTTGTCGAACCACTCCCGCTTGATGTCCCCGTTCATGCCGGCCTCGCGGGTCCTTACTTCCGGACCACCCGCACGCCGGCCGGACGGATGACCCGTCCCTTCAGCGTGTACCCGGGACGCAGGACGTCGCCGACGACGGGCTCGCCATCCCCCTCACCGCTCTGCATGAGCGCCTCGTGAAGGTTCGGGTCGAACGGCTTGCCTCGGGCGTCGATGCGCTCCAGGCCCTCCGAGCGCAGGATGTCGTCGAGCTTGGCGAACACCATCTCGACGCCGTGGAGGAAGCGGTCGAAGTCGGGCCGCTTCTCGGCCGCCATGAGGGCCAGCTCGAACTCGTCGATCACCTCGAGCAGCCTGCGGACCAGCGGCTCCGCGGCCATCTCGACGGCCCTGGTCTGCTCCTTGAGGACCCGCTTGCGGTAGTTGTCGAACTCCGCCTGGAGCCGCTGGAGGTGCTCGCGGTACTCCACGGCCTCCGTTCGGGCGGCCTCCAGGTCGGCGACGGAAGCGTCCTCGCCCTCGGCCACGCCGAGCACCGGGCCGGAGCCCGGCTCCACCTGGACCGCCCGGCCCTGGCCACCCCCGTCGGCCGCCGATGCGCTCTCGCCATCGGGGCGGACCCGGCGCTTGTCGGTCACCTTGACCCTGGGACGCTCGGCGTCGGGGTCACGGTCGGGGTCGCGATCGTGTTCGTGTTCGCTCACGCTCCCACGCCCCCTTCCTCGTCCACGATCTCGCCCTCGACCACGTCGCCGTCACCGCCGGCCGGCTCGCCCCCGTCCGAGCCGGCGCTCGCGGCGGCGCTCTCGCCGCCAGCTGCCGAGGCGGCCTGCTGCTGCGAGTACATCGCCTGGCCCACCCGCTGGAACGCCTGCGTCAGCGCGTCGGTGGCGGTCCGGATGCGGTCGAGGTCGTCGCCCTTGAGCGCCTCCTTCACGTCATCGTTCGCCTTCGTCACCGACTCCCGGTCCGCCTCGGGAATCTTGTCTCCGTAGTCGGCCAGGGCCCGGTCCACCTGGTAGGAGAGGTTGTCGGCGTTGTTGCGAACCTCGGCCTCCTCCCGCCGCTTGTGGTCCTCCGCGGCGAACGCCTCGGCCTCCTTCTGCATCCGCTCGATCTCCTCCTTCGACAGCGCGGTGCCGCCGGTGATCGTCATCTGCTGTTCCTTGCCCGAGGCAAGGTCCTTTGCGTGCACGTTGACGATCCCGTTCGCGTCGATGTCGAACGCCACCTCGATCTGGGGCATGCCGCGCGGGGCCGGCGGGATCCCCATCAGGTGGAACTTGCCGAGCGACCGGACCCCCGGCGAGAACACCGTCTCCGCCTCGCCCTGCAGCACGTGGACCTCGACCGTGGTCTGGTTGTCGTCCGCGGTGGTGAAGATCTCGCTCTTGCGGGTGGGGATGGTGGTGTTGCGCTCGATGAGCTTGGTGAAGATGCCGCCCTTGGTCTCCACTCCCAGTGAGAGCGGGGTGACGTCCAGGAGCAGAATGTCCTTCACGTCGCCCTTGAGCACCCCGGCCTGGATGGCCGCCCCAACCGCGACGACCTCGTCCGGGTTCACGCCCTTGTGGGGCTCCTTGCCTCCGGTGAGGCCCTTCACCAGCTCCTGGATCATGGGCATTCGGGTGGAGCCCCCGACCAGGACCACGTGGTCGATCTGGGAGACGTCCCGGCCCCAGTCCTTCACCGCCTGCTGGAACGGGCCCTTGCACGAGTCGACCAGGTCCGCGGTCATCCGCTCGAACTCCGAGCGGGTGAGCTTCATCTCCAGGTGCAGCGGGCCCTCGGCGGTGGCGGTGATGAACGGCAGGTTGATGGTGGTCTCCATGACCTGCGACAGCTCGACCTTGGCCTTCTCCGCCGCCTCCTTCAGCCGCTGGAGGGCCATACGGTCCTTCGACAGGTCGACCCCGTGGCTGTTCTTGAATTCCTTCACCAGCCAGTCGATGACGCGCTGGTCCCAATCGTCCCCGCCGAGTTGCGTGTTCCCCGAGGTCGACTTGACCTCGAACACGCCCTCACCGATCTCCAGGAGCGACACGTCGAAGGTCCCGCCCCCCAGGTCGAACACCAGGATGGTGTGGTCGGTCCCGGACTTGTCCAGCCCGTACGCGAGAGACGCGGCGGTGGGCTCGTTGATGATCCTGAGGACCTCGAGCCCCGCGATGGACCCGGCCTCCTTCGTGGCCTGGCGCTGCGAATCGTCGAAGTACGCCGGGACCGTGATGACGGCCTGGGTGACCTTGTCGCCAAGGTACCCCTCCGCGTCCCGCTTCAGCTTCGCCAGGATCTGCCCGGAGATCTCCTGCGGCGTCCACTTCTTGCCGTCGATGTCGATGGACCAGTCCTTCCGTCCCATCTGCCGCTTGATCGAACGGACCGTTCGGTCGGGGTTGGTGATCGCCTGCCGCTTCGCCACCTCGCCGACCAGGATCTCCCCCGTCTTCGAATAGCCGACGACCGACGGTGTGGTCCTCGCGCCCTCCGCGTTCGGGATCACCACGGGCTCGCCCGCCTCCAGCACGGAGACCACCGAGTTCGTGGTGCCCAGGTCGATTCCGACTGCCCTTGCCATCTACGCCCTCCTCCGATCATGGATCTTCATTGTCAAGCCAAGATAAAGCTTGAGTGCCTCATTGACAAGTTCACTATTGCGCCGTCGTCGCCGCCCGGCTGGGCTTCCCAATCCCCTCTCCACACCGGCCGGTCTGCGTTGAAGGGACCCCCGGATGGGCGAATAATGCGAACGGTGAGCGACCCGGAGCAGCCACCGGCGCGCGGCGAGGGCCCGACCGAGCCAGGCAGGAGCCTGTTCGGCTACCGGCGGTCGGCGGTGGAGCGCCTGCTGGCCGCCCGCGACCTCCGGCTGATGGAGGCCGAGGCACGGACCCGGGAGGCCCAGGAGGCGGCCGAACGGCTCGACGCAGAGGCCGCGAACCTGCGGGAGGCCAACGCCCGGCTTCAGGACCGGATCCGGGAGCTCGAGGAGGCCGGCCCGGCCGGGGGCCTGAGCGCCGCCCGGTTCCTCAACGAGGAGCTGGCCACGATCCTCACCGCCGCCGAGGACTCCGCCGGCCGCGTCATCGAGCGGGCCAGGGAGGCGGCCGATCGACAGGTGGCCGAAGCCGATCGCTTGTGGCGCGAGGCCCAAGAGCAGATGTCGCGGTTCGCCGCCTGGCGAGACCGCATCGACCCCGCGGTGCGGAGCGCCAGGGGCAAGCTCGACGAGGTCCGGACCAGGATCGAAGAGGTCCCCGACCTGATCCGGGAGGCCCTCACGCCGCTGGCCGACGCCATCGGGGGCCTCGACGAGGATCTCGCCGCGGTGGCGGGGGCGTCGACCCCTCCACTGATGGTGACGCCGTCGGCGATCGACTCGGGGGAGCGGGAGCCCCAGGAACAGCCCCGGGCAGCCGGCGCCGCGGGCGAGTGACCGCGGTGCCGAGCCTTCCCATGCCGCGCCCGCTGGTCGCGTTCAGCCTGGTCGGGCCGGCTTTCCTGGCCCTGGTGCTCCTCGCGGCGGGCGGCGTCTTCTCCCGGCGGGCCTACCTCCTGTACCGGCTGGTCAGGCTGGGCCGGCCGGTCCAGCGGTTCGACGACCTCCCCAAGCGGGTGGAGCAGGAGGCCACCGTGGTGCTGGGCCAGCGCAAGCTGCTGCAACGATTCGGGCCCGGCATCATGCACGCCTTCATCTTCTGGGGATTCCTGATCCTGCTCACCACCATCGCCGAGGCGGTTGGAGAGGTGTTCAACCGGACCTTCGCCATCCCGCTCATCGGGCGGACGGGATGGCTCGGGCTGATCCAGGACGTGTTCACGGTGCTGGTCATCGTGGGGATCGAGATGGCCATCTACTTCCGGAAGGTGCAGCGCCCCGAGCGGTTCAAGGGCAGCCATCTCGAGGAGGCCGACTTCATCCTGCTGATGATCATGGGCATCGTGCTCACCCTCCTGGCCCTGAATGGAGCGAGGATCGCCCTGCACGTGAACGAGTCCCCGAAGGTCTGGACCCCCGCCAGCTGGCTGGTGGCCCAGATCTTCCAGCCGATGAGCCACGGTGCCCGGCAGGCATGGGAGGGCGTGTTCCTCTGGTCTCACCTGATCCTGGTGTTCGGGTTCCTGGCCTACATCCCGTACTCGAAGCACCTGCACATCTTCGTGTCCGAGATCAACGTGTTCTTCTCCAAGACCAAGCCCCAGGGGAAGCTCGAGTCCCTCCACATCGACCTGGAGAAGATGGAGGAGGGGGACGTACGGCTGGGAGCCGCGACCGTCGAGGACCTCACGTGGAAGGAGATCCTCGACACGTACTCGTGCACCGAGTGCGGCCGGTGCCAGAACGCCTGCCCCGCGTGGAACACGGGCAAGCCACTCTCGCCGAAGCTCCTGGTGATGAACCTCCGGGACCACCTGTTCGAGAAGGGCCCGGAGATCCTGGCGGCGATGGCTCGGGGCGCCGAGTTCGAGAAGGTCCCGCTGAATCCCGACGTGGTAGAGGACGAGGTGATCTGGGACTGCACCACCTGCGGGGCGTGCATGCAGGAGTGCCCGGTCAACATCGAGCACGTCGATCACATCGTCGACATGCGGCGGAACCTGGTCATGGGCGAGTCGCGGTTCCCGGCGGAGGCCGGCCTGCTCCTGCGGAACCTGGAGAGCGCGTCGAACCCGTGGGGGGTGGACCAGTCCCAGCGGGCCGATTGGGCCCGGCCCCTGGGCGTTCGGGTCCTGGAGGACGGGGAGGCGCCCGAGTACCTGTACTGGGTGGGGTGCGCGGCCTCGTTCGACGACCGGGCGAAGAAGATCGCCCGGGCCACGGCCGGCCTGCTCGAGCAGGCCGGGGTCTCCTTCGCCATCCTCGGTGCCCGCGAACTGTGCACCGGCGACCCCGCCCGGAGGATCGGCAACGAATACCTGTTCCAGGAGCTGGCGAAGCAGAACGTGGAGACGCTGAACGGGGCCCGGGTCCGCAAGATCGTGGTGAACTGCCCGCACTGCTTCAACACCCTCAGGAACGAGTATCCGGACTTCGGGGGGAGCTACCAGGTGGTCCACCACACCGAGCTGTTCGCCCGGCTGGTGAAGGAGGGGCGGCTCCGGGTCACCGAACGGCTGGACGAGGTGGTGACCTACCACGATCCGTGCTACCTGGGCCGGCACAACGGCGTGTATGACGAGCCCCGGGAGCTGCTCGATCGGATCCCGGGCGTGCGCACCGTCGAGATGCCCCGCCACCACCAGCGCGGCTTCTGCTGCGGGGCGGGAGGCTCCCGGATGTGGCTGGAGGAGCCGATCGGGAAGCGTGTCAACATCGAACGGACGGAGGAGGCCATCTCCACGGGAGCGGACACCATGGGCGTGGCCTGTCCCTATTGCCTGATCATGCTGGACGACGGGGCCAAGGCGAAGCGGGAGGCCATCCGGGTTCTCGACCTGGCCCAGGTGATGGCCCTGGCCACCGGCCTGGAGGGCGGCGGTGGCGAGGTTGCGGGAGGCGTGGAGGCGGGACCAGCGGAGGCCGGCCCGGACTAGCTCTCGTGGGCCCGCCGGGCCTCGATCGCTCGCTCCACCGTCCCACGCCGTTCGGCCTACCCATTCGGGTTCGGCGGGCCCCTCGGCGTCGGCCGAAGTATCAAGCCGGGCTCGTTCTCACCCGATATGGACTGCATGAGACTTTCGTCGTTGCGGCTTGATCCGGGGTGGCCGGGACCTACAATTTCATTCCACCTTCGCCGCTCGAGCGGCGAGGGCACGCCCAGGCCGACCACCGGAAGGACCTTCCCCCTGCAGCTTCCCGGGGTGGGCGCCTCCCTTCCGCGACCGTTGACCCGCGCGCGGTGACTGGGGAAGGGAGTTGAAGGCTCCGATGGAACTCGAGCGTGCCGGCCGGGTGACGGTGGCGCGGGCTTCCGGCGCAGCGGCATCCGCCCAGCGCGACTTCGAACGGCTCGCCGAGCTGCTCCGGCTGGACGCCGTGGGCGTGGCCACCGCGGGCGAGGCGGAGACGCGGATCGTGTGGTGGGGAGCTCCCGGGACGGCCCTCCCCGAGCGCGCCGACGAGCTGCTCGCGGGGCGCACCCCCGGATGGATGGCGGCGCCGCTCCCCGACGGGAGCACCGTGTTCGCCCGGATCACCGGCCACTCGTCGGTCCGCACCCCGGCGGTGCTTCAGGCCATCGGGCCGGTGCTGGCCGCTTCGGTGGCCGCCGCCCCCATCGACGAGCTGGAGCTCGAGACCGGGACCGTTCCCGGGACCGCCCTCGAGGCCGCGCTGGGAGACCTCCGGGACGACCTCGGCTTCGAGACCGTCAGCCTGTTCGTTCGAGGGGCGACCGGGTGGGAGCTGCTGGCCCGGCGAGGGCCCATCCGGCCATGGCACGCCGTGCTCGACCCCGCCGCCCTGGAGGGCACCCCCGAGGCGGCCGAATACCCGGACGTGCTCGCCCTCCCAGGGATCGGAGGCCGGCTGGCCGGACTGGGATGCGCCAGCATGGCGTCGATCCCCGTTCCCGCCGCCGCCCGGATCCTCCTCGATTCGTCGGTCCCCTGCCCGGAGGGCGGATGGATCGAACGGGCCCGCCCCTTCCTGGCGCTGCTCTCGATCATGGCCGGCCCGGCCTGGTCCGCGGGGGGCGCGCTCCGCGCCTTCCAGGAGGTGGAGATCCTCAACCGGGTGTTCGCCACGGTCCAGGACATCGTGGTCCGGCCAGGAGCCACCACTGCGGACCTTCTGGAGGACGTGGGCGAGGCCCTGGGCGCGGGAGAGACCTTCCTCCTCTCCGAGCGCGGAGGCGAGATCGACGTGCTGGCCAGCCCGGCCGGCTCGTGGCCAGTACGGTTGCCTCCTGACATTCGCACGGCGCTCATCGAGGTCGAGCCCGGCCGTGCCGAGCTCCCCGATGCCCTGGTGGACGAGCTCGTCCGCGCCCTCGCGATCCCGTCGAAGGCCGTGGCCGGCGCCCTCGGCCGCGAGGGAAGCCCGACCGAAGCGTTCCTGGCGGGATGGGCCGACGGCCTCGCCCTCTCGCCGGTCTCCATGGCCGTCGTGGCCGGAGCGGTTTCCAGCGCCCAGGCCGCCCTGCTCGGCCGGCGCCAGGCGCTCACCGCCCTGGTCGACCGGGAGCGGACCCGAATGGCCTACGCACTGCACGACGGGATCGTGCAGACGGTGACCAGCGCGGTCCTCGAGCTCGAGGCGCTCCGGAAGCGATTCGAGCGCGACCCGGAGGGCGCCCTGTCCACGCTGGAATCCTCCAAGGCCGAGATCCGGCGGTCGCTGGCCGAGCTCCGTTCGGTGCTGTTCGACCTGTCGCGAAGCTCGACCGAGGGGCACCGGGCCGCCGAACCGATCGCCAGGTACGTGGAGGACGTGGTCAGGCGGTGGCGCCTGCCGGCCCGGGTGACCGTCGAAGGCAACGTCGACGACGTGCCGGCTCGCGTGCTGTCGGTGGCGTACGTGGTGATCCGCGAGGCGCTGGCGAACGCGGCGAAATACGCGGGGGCCGGGAACGTGAGCGTGAGCCTCTCCGCCATCGGCGGAGAGCTCTCGGTGAGCGTGTTCGACGGCGGCCGCGGCTTCACCTCCGAGGACGAGCGCGCCGCGCGAGAGGCGCATCACTTCGGGCTGGACATGCTCCGCCGCCGGGTGCGAGAGGCGGGCGGGCGACTCATGGTGGAGTCGACTCCGGGCCGCGGGACAGAGGTTCTGGCACGCATCCCCATCAGAGAGGAACGCCGATGAAGGTCCTTCTGGTCGACGACCACACCCTGGTTCGCCGGGGCCTGGCCCACCTGCTGGCCGCGAGCCTGGACGACGCCCAGATCTCCGAGGCCGAGAACGCCGACGAGGCGCTGGCAGTCCTCCGAGCCGGCCCGCAGGACATCGCCCTGGTGGACATCCGGATGCCGGGCAAGGACGGCCTCGAGCTCCTGAAGGAGGTCCGGGCGACCTGGCCCACCCTGCCCGTGATCATCCTGACCTGCTTCGACGACTCCGACTACGTGAAGCGCGCGCTGGCCGACGGAGCAGCCGGGTACCTGCTGAAGGACTCCAGCCTGGAGGACCTCCAGCAGGCGATCAACGTCGCCCTGTCGGGCTCGGGCAACGTGCTCTCGCCCCGCGCGGTGCGCAACCTGTTCGACAATGCGGCTCAGGCCGTGGAGCACGGCGGCCGACGGCCCCACGCGGCCGACGCGGGCCTGACCCGGCGCGAGGTCGACATCCTCTCCTTCCTCTCCGAGGGCTCCAGCAACCGGGAGATCTCCAAGGCGCTGTTCCTGTCGGAGAAAACCGTCAAGGCTCATCTCGCGGCGATCTTCCGCAAGCTCGGCGTCACCAACCGCACCAAGGCCGCCATGGCCGCCATCGGGATGGGCCTCGGGCCGCACTCGGGGATGCCGAGCGGCAACGGAGCGGCGGCGAACGGCTGGGCCGACAACGGTCACGGTGCCTCCGCCCGCTCCCACGTCTCCTGAAGGGCCTCCGCCCGCTCCCACGTCTCCTGAAGGGTCTCCGCCCAGCTTCGCCTCGGGCCGAACAAGGACCGAGGGCGTGGTCTGCGGCGTCGTTCCCGGTCCCGATCCCGGACCAAAAGGCCAACCGCATTTGGTACCGAAAGTCCGTGGACGGCCCGAACCGCGAGGAGTAGTTTCAGGCCGGGGGGTGCGGCCTCACCTTCTCGCGAGGAGCGGCACTGAACGACCAATCGAGTAATGGCGACCCGAACTCCACGGCCGGCGCGGCGCGCCCGCCGCTCGCTGAGACCGTCCCGGTTCCCGAACGCGCCGACATCCTGGGTGCCGTGGGGCAGGCCTTCGACGTCCACGAGCCGGCCCCCGAACCCGAACGCCCCCTGCCGCCACCGGGAC